>NZ_JAUMBI010000028.1:0-14961 GCF_032115815.1 Sandarakinorhabdus sp. | reverse complement strand
CACGGTAAAGGCCAAGGTGACGCTGGTCGAAAGCCACAAATTGGGCGGCGACTGCCTCAACTATGGCTGCGTGCCCTCGAAAGCCTTGATCAAGTCCGCCCGCATCGCCCACCAGATGCGCCACGCCGATGCCTATGGCCTGACCCCGCAAGCGCCGACCTTCGATTTTCGCGCCGTCATGGCCCGCATCCGGAACGTCATCGCCACCATCGAGCCCAACGACAGCGTGGAGCGCTACACCGGGCTGGGTGTCGACATGGAGCTGGGTCATGCGCGCATCCTCGATCCATGGACGGTGGAGATCACCCGTCACGACGGCAGTACCCAGCGCCTGACCACGCGCAGCATCGTCATCGCGGCCGGTGCCGCACCGTTGGTGCCACCGCTGCCCGGCCTCACCGACAGCAATCACCTGACCAGTGACACGCTGTGGGACGCATTCTCGGCGCTCGATACCATCCCGCGCCGCATCATCGTGCTCGGCGGCGGTCCCATTGGCTGCGAGCTCGCCCAGGCGCTGGCCCGGCTGGGCGCGCAGGTGCAACAGGTCGAAATGGGACCGCGCGTGTTGCCGCGCGAGGATGACGATGTCGCCGCCATCGCCCATTCATCGCTGGTCGGTTCCGGTGTGGAGGTGCTCACCGGCCATGCTGCGCTGCGGGTGGAGGGTGAGCAGACCCTGATCGTCAGCCACGATGGGCAGGAACGCGCCCTGCCCTATGACGCGCTGATCGTTGCTGTCGGCCGCAAGGCGCGGCTGACTGGCTATGGCCTGGAAGAACTGGGCATCGAGACCGTCCGCACGGTGGTGACCGACGATTATCTGGCGACGCTCTATCCAAATATCTACGCCTGCGGGGATGTGGCCGGGCCATACCAGTTCACCCATGTCGCTTCGCACCAGGCCTGGTATGCAGCGGTGAACGCGCTGTTCGGCCAGTTCCGCCGCTTCAAGGCGGATTATCGCGTCATCCCATGGACAACCTTCCTTGATCCCGAGATTGCCCGCGTCGGCCTGTCGGAAGATGAAGCCAAGGCCAAGGGCGTCGCGGTCGAGGTGACCACCTACCAACTGCACGAACTCGACCGCGCCATCGCCGACAGCGCCACCACCGGTTTCGTGAAGGTCCTCACCCCGCCCGGCAAGGACAGGATACTGGGCGCAACCATCGTGGGTGACCATGCCGGCGAGCTGCTGGCCGAATATGTGCTGGCGATGAAGCACGGCCTGGGCCTTAACAAGCTGCTCGGCACCATCCACACCTACCCCACCATGGCCGAAGCCAACAAGTTCGCCGCGGGCAACTGGAAGCGGGCGCATGCGCCGCAGGGCCTGCTGGCCTGGGTGGGCCGCTATCACGCATGGCGATTGCGGTAATGGAGAGGGGGTAACCAATTGCCGGCCTGTTGCGTATTTGAATGGCAACATTCATGAAAACCGCGCGCACGCCTGTGGGTGGCGGAGCACTTGGGGGATTGGAATGAAGGGTTTGAACCGGGCTGCGGCCGTCTTTCTGGCCGGCGCAGCGATGGTGGCGATGCCGGCGCAGGCGCAACAGGCCGGCATCCAGATTTCGGTGGTGGATGCGTTGAGCGGCACACCGGCAGCCGATGTGGAGGTGGTCATCGAAAATCCCGGCACCGGTTTCCGCCGCGTGGCCCGCACCGACGCGCAGGGCCTGCTGCGGCTGGAAGGCCTGACCACCAGCGGCCAGTTCCGCATCAGTACCGCTGCCAGCGCCGCCTATGACGCCGCCGAACCGCAGTCGCTCACCTTGCGCAGCAATTTTTCGAGCAGCATTACCCTGCGGTTGACCCCCGTTGGCCAGACCATCACCGTGACCGGCGCGCGGACTGTTGTTGGCCTCAACGCCGTCAACGCCGAAGTCTCCGCCTCGCTGGGCCGTGAGCAGTTGACCGCGCTACCCATCGAAGGCCGCGACGTGATCGGTTCGCTGATCCGGCTGCCGAACGTGGTGGCCAGCACCGGCTTCTTCCCGGAAGCGCCGTCGATCTCGATCAACGGCAGCAATGGCCTCGACACCAATTATCTGATCGACGGCCTCGACAATAACGAGAATTTCCTGGGCGGCATCAAGTTCCCGGTGCCGCTGGGCTTCACCCGCAGCGTGACCGTGCTCGCCAACAGCTATTCGGTTGCCTATGGGCGCACCGCCAACGGCATCGTGAACTATACGACGCCATCGGGCAGCAACGAGCTGCACGGCGAAGCCTATGCGCTGGTCCGCCCCGGCCGGCCGCTGGACGCCGCCTCGCCCTTCCCGCGTCGCGACCTGTCGGGCAACCAGGTGGGCGAGAGTTTCGAGCGTTACCAGGCCGGCTTTGCGCTCGGCGGAGCCATCGCGAAGGACAAGACCTTCTTCTACATCAACTACGAGTTCACCCGTGATCGCAACACCCAGGTCGTGGATGCGCCGCTGCTCGGCATCACCGACACGGTGACCGGCAACAACCAGTTCCACCTCGCTTCGCTGCGGCTCGATCATCGGTTGACCGATGACTGGACCCTGGGCCTGCGCGCCAATATCGGCCGCGTCACCATCGAACGGCCCGGCGGCGGGCTGGGCGGCGGCAACAACAGCCTGCCCTCGGCCGGCTCAAACCAGGATCGCCATTCGACGCTGGTCGCCGCCACGGCGAGCTATGCCGGCGACGATTGGAGCTATGACGGCGCCGTGCAATATGCGCGCTTCCGCTGGGATTATGGCGAAGCGCTGGCCGGCCCGGGGCCGCAGGTGGTGATCCGCGATCCGTCGGGCCTGACCGCCGGCGTCGTCGGCCACCCCGGCTATCTGTTCGACAGCCTGGAAGAGACGATCCAGACCACCCATCGCCTGCAGCGCAAGCTGGGCGCGCACCGGCTGCGGCTGGGCGCCGACGTCATCCACAGCAACTTCACCCTGTTGGGCGGCGGCAACCCCGATGGCAATTTCGTCGTCGATCTGACCGCGCCGCAACTGGCCGCGCTGCGTGCCGGCGGCCGCGGGTTGGGCCTGACCGCCAGTGACGTGCTGGCGCTGAACCCGGTGGTGGCCAATTATGCCGTTGAATTGCGGCCGCAATCCTTCGGCACCGATCAGACCTTGCTGGCCTTCTATCTGGAAGACGAATGGCAGATCAGCCCACGCTTCACCGCCACGCTGGGCGTTCGCTGGGATTATGACAGCCTCACCGCCAAGGGTGCTGGTGGCGGTGACTTCGACAATATCGCACCGCGGCTGGCGCTGAACTGGCGGCCGGATGCACGGTCGTCGGTGCGCTTTGGCGCCGGCATCTTCACCGGCAAATTGAGTTATGCCGTCATTTCCGACGCCCTGCAGCGCAACACCACAGCGCCGGGCTTCCTCACCCAATTGGGCCAATTGCAGAGCCGCGGCCTCATCCCGAGCGGTATCAACCTGCGCGACGTGACGTTCGACGGCAACCTCACCGTCGCCCCGCCCTGCGCCACGGTATCGGCCTGCCCGACCCCGGCGCAGGTGCAGGCACTGCGCAGCACCGCCACGCTGGGCGAAGCGCGCATATTGTCGCCCACCGGCCATGACAGCCCGTGGAGCCTGCAATTGAGCGGCGGCTATCAATATCAGGCGACGTCCACACTGACGCTGAGCGTGGATGGCATCTACAGCCGCAGCCGCAATCTGGTGCGGCTGCGCGACCTGAATGCGCCGGCGGCCTTCACGCCCAATCTGGCGGCGCTCACCCCGGCCAATATCGCCCTGCTGCAGGCTGCGCCCGACAATGCGGCGCGCGCCGCCCTGGCGCAGACGCTGGGCCTCGTGCGCAGCCAAGCTGCCGCTGATGCCAGCCGGCCGGTCGCGCTGGTCGCGGGCGGGGCGCGGCAGATCACGGTTTCGGAAACCCAAGGCCGCTCGGAATATATGGCGCTCATCATGGCTGCCGTGAAGGAGCGCGGCGCCGATGATTATGGCTTCCGCCTCAGCTACACGCTGTCGCGGCTGAAGAACGACACCGACGACATCAACTTCCGCGCTGCCAATGCCAATGATTTCAGCACCGAATATGGCCCGTCGGCAAACGATCGACGGCACGTGATTTCGGCGGTGGGCTATCTCTATCCGATCGAGGACCTGACGTTGACGGCCGCCGGCCTGTTCCAGTCGGGCCAACCGGTCAATCTGGTGCCGGATGCACGCCTCTTTGGCACGCAGGATCTGAACGGCGATGGCGCTTCGTTCGGAGAGAATTTCGTCGGCAACTCCGACCGTTTCCCCGGCGCCTCCCGCAATTCGGCGCGGCTGCCTTGGTCAGCCACGGTCGACCTTGGCATCCGCTACCTGCTGTTGAAGCGCATCGAGCTGTCGGCCGACGTGTTCAACCTGTTCAACGCCAACAACCGCTCCGGCTTTGCCAACGCGGCCACCACCTCGAACCAGGTGCAGTTCGGCGGCGGCGCACCCTTCGTGCAACGCAACGCCGGCCCGCCGCGGCAGTTCCAGTTCGGTATCGCGTACAAGTTCTGATATGCCAGCCGCCATGCAGCAATTTCAGGGTCTGATCGGGCTGGCGGCCATTTTGCTGCTGGCTTGGGCGTTCAGTGAAGACCGCGCCAATCGCCCTGGCTGGCGCTGGCTGGGCGGCGCGTTGCTGCTGCAACTGGCGATTGCCGTGATCGTGGTGCGGGTGCCGGCGGTGTGGGCGGCCGTTGGCGTCGCCAATCAGGGCGTTACCGCCATCGAGAAGGCCACGTTGGTTGGCTCCTCCTACATGTTCGGCTATCTGGGCGGCGCGCCGCTGCCATTTGCCTTGGCGCAAGGCGCCAGCCCGCCGCTGATCATCGCCTTCCAGATCCTGCCGCTGATCATCGTCTTCTCGGCGCTGTCGGCTTTGCTCTGGCACTGGGGCATCTTGAAGGCATTGGTGCGCGGGCTGTCCTGGGCCTTACGGCGCACCCTGGGCGTTTCGGGCGTCGTCGGGCTGGGCGGCGGCGGCACCTTGTTTCTGGGCGTGGTTGAATCGCCGCTGGTGCTGCGGGCCTGGTTCGCCACCATGAGCCGGTCCGATCTGTTCGCCATCATGGCAATGATCATGGCGACGATTTCGGGTGCGATTCTCGTGCTTTATGCCAGCACGCTGGGCAAGGTCATCCCCAACGCCGCCGGGCACCTGATTGTCGCCAGCCTGATCTCGCTTCCGGCCGCGCTGATGGTCGCCCGCCTTATGGTGCCGGGCCAGCCGCAGTCCAGCGAAGCGGCCGAGCCTGACCTCGCCTATGACGGCGCCATGGACGCCGTGGTGCGCGGCGCCATGGAAGGCGTGCAGCTGATGCTGGCGGTGATCGGGATCATCATCACCATCTTCGCGCTGGTGAATTTGACTGATCAGATATTGGCGCTGGCGCCGCATGTCGATGGGGCCGCCCTCACCCTGAAGCGCATGTTCGGGTGGATCTTCTCGCCGTTCATGTGGGCGATTGGCGTGCCCTGGGATCAGGCGCCGGCGGCAGGCGCGCTGATGGGCACCAAGGCGATCCTCAACGAATATGTCGCCTATCTCGATCTGGCCGCCCTGCCCGTCGGCACGCTCGACCCGCGCAGTGCCCTCATCGTCACCTACGCGCTGGCTGGCTTTGCCAATCTGGCCAGCATTGGCCTGCTCGTTTCCACCATCGCCAGCCTGTGCCCGGAACGCCGCGCCGAAGCGGCCGGACTGGGCTTCAAGAGCTGGATCGCCGGCAATTTCGCCACGCTGATGACTGGCGCGATGATCGGCCTGGTGACTCCGTATGTTTGACGCCATTCTGCGGCCCATCATTGATAAACCGTTGAATCTGCTGGCGGCGCGTGCCGTTCGGTTGGGCATCAGTGCCAATCTGTTGACCATCTGTGGCGGCCTGCTGGCGGTGTGTGCCGGTTTTGCGCTGGCGGGTGGCCATTTTGATGTTGGGCTGGTGTTGGTGATCGCCAACCGCCTGCTCGACGGCCTGGATGGGCCGGTTGCGCGCATCACCGGGCCAACGGATTTCGGCGGCTATCTCGATATCGTCGCCGATTTCGTCTTCTATCTCGCCGTGCCGCTGGGCTTTGGCCTGGCCGCGCCAGCCAATTTGATTCCGGCGCTGGTGCTGGCCTGCTGCTTCGGCCTCACCGGCATCAGCTTCCTCGCCTTTGCCGCCATCGCCGCCAAGCGCGGGCTGGAAACCAGCGCCCACGGCAAGAAGAGCTTCTTCTATTCGACCGGCCTGGCGGAGGGGACAGAGACCATCGTGGTCTTCATCCTGTTCTGCCTGTGGCCCGCCCACTTCCCCACCATCGCGCTGGCCTATGCCGGCCTGTGCATACTCACCGTCATCCAGCGCACCGCATCGGCGTGGGCGGCCTTCAAGCCATGATCGCCGCCCTGATTGCGGCGGTCGTGGTGGGCCAGTTCAGCGCCGAAGGCCCGGTGCCGCCGCCCTGGACTGTCGCTCTCGTTTCCAAAAAGGTGCCGCCCACCCGCTACCGCGTCGTGCGCATCGATGGCGTATTGGCCGTGGAGGGCAGCGCGGAGGCCAGCATGGCGCTTCTCGCCCGGCCGATCACGGTTGATCTGGTCGCCACGCCGATCCTGTGCTGGCGCTGGCGCATCGTGGCGCCGGTGGCCGGGGCCGACATGCGCCGCAAGGTCGGCGACGATTACGCCGCACGTGTGTATGTGGGCTTCGATATTCCCGATGGGCAATTGGGCCTGGCCACGAAGATGAAGCTCGGCCTCGCCCGCCGCATGTTCCCCGGACCCATCCCCGATGCGGCGGTGAATTATGTGTGGGACAATGTGCACCCCATCGGCACCACAGCCCCCAACGCCTATACCGATCGTGCCCGCATGGTGGTGGCGCAATCGGGCGCGGCGAACGCCGGCCGCTGGGTGGAACAACGCGCCGATCTGGCCGGCGATTACGCCCGCGCCTTCCCCGGTACGAGCGCCAGGCCCACTTCCATCGCCGTGGCGGTGGACACGGATCAGACCGGCGGCAGCGCCCGCGGCTGGTTCGCTGATCTGCATTTTGTCGCCCGCGAGTCTGCCTGCCGCTTCCCGGCCTGATTGAACTTGCCGCACTGCACAAATCGGGCAGAATGGCGCCATGATCGAGACCTATCGCCAGCGCCTGGCCGAACTCCACGCCCGCACGGCGGAAACGCCGCTGTTCAACCCGGTGTTCCAGTTGGGGCTCGAGATCAGCCGCGGGCTGGAGGATGGTACGGTGACGCTGGCCGGGCTGGCCGGGGCCATTGCCGAACTGGGTCGTGAAGGCCTTCAGGCCCGCGCGAACCGGCTGGCACGGTTGCTGGGCACAACGGATGATGATGCCAATATCGCCACTTTCCGCGCACAGGTGGAGGCATCGGCCACAGGCGACTTCACCGCCTTCAAGGCACGCTGGGAAGCGCCGTTGCTGCACGTGGTGTTCACCGCGCACCCGACCTTCCTGCTCACGCCAGACGAATATGCCGCCGTGGCTGAAGCCGCCGTGAGCGGTACGCCGGTGGCCATTGCGCCGGTGGAAACCCGCCCCTCGCCCAGCCTGGTGGAGGAGCATGAAGCGGTGCTGGCCGCCATCACCCGGGCGATAAGCGCGCGCGACCTTCTGCACGGCGAAGTGCTGGCGGTGGCGGCGCGGGCTTTCCCCGATCAGTGGCAAAGTCTCACCCCCTGCCTGTTCCGGGTGGCGACGTGGGTCGGCTATGACATGGATGGCCGCACCGATATCGGCTGGGCGACCAGCATCGGTTTCCGGGCGCAGGAGAAAGCCGCACGGCTGGCGCTGATGGCGGGCGAGGCCGCGCGACTGGGCGAAATGGCGCTGGCCGAGCGCCTGTCGGAAGCGGCCAACCATGCCGAAACGCAGGCTGGCCTGTTTGCCGGCGATACCGATGATGCCGCCGCGCTGTCGGCCATTGCCAACCAGATCACCGCGCCGCATGCCGCAGCGCTCACCAGCCTGGCCGATCCCAGCGCCTTGCTGCGCACTGCCGCCGCCAGCCTGCCCGCCGATCAGGCGCGGGCGCATCTGGTGCTGGCTGCCGCCATGGCGGCCGATGGGCTGGGCATGGGCTGGATCCATTTCCGCGTGAACGCCGCGCAATTGCACAATGCGATCCGCCGCCACATCGATCCCGATGGCACGCTGGACATGGGCAGCGGCCAGGCGCTGATCCGGCTGCGCGGCCTGCTGGAAACGGTGAAGCCGCTCCGCTCCAACTTCGCGGCGCTGGCGGTAGAGAGCACGACCGCCGTGCGCCAGTTCCTCGCCATGGCGGCGATCCTGAAACATGTTGATGCCGACACGCCGATCCGCCTGCTGATCGCCGAATGCGAACAGCCGCAGACGGTGCTGGCCGCGCTCTATTTTGCCCGACTGTTCGGCATTGCCGATCGGGTGGATGTGTCGCCGCTGTTCGAGACGGAAACGGCGCTGGAACATGGCGGCCGCTTTCTGGACGCGCTGCTGGCCGAGCCGGCCTATCAGGCGCAGGCCCGCCAACGCGGCCGCGTGGCGATCCAGACCGGATTTTCCGATGCCGGGCGCTTCGTGGGGCAGGTGCCGGCGGCGCTGGCCATCGAGCGGCTGCAGGGCCGGCTGGCGCGCGCCATGGTCAAGAACGGCTTGTCGGATGTGGCGGCGCTGATCTTCAACACGCACGGCGAATCCATGGGTCGCGGCGCGCATCCGGCCAGCTTCACCGACCGTTTGGCTTGGCCGATGAGCCGCTGGGCCCGCGCCCAATTCGCCAAGGCCGGCATCCGGGTGGAGGCCGAAGCCAGCTTCCAGGGCGGCGATGGCTTCCTGTTCTTCGGCCACGACACGCTGGCGCTGGCGACACTGACCCGTATCGCCGAAATTACGCCCACGCTGGCAACAGGCGGCGCGCCAAGTGACTCTGACGACCCGTTCTACACCCGCACGGATCTCTCCCTTGATTACTACCGCATGATCCGCCGCCACCAGCGCGCCATGTTCGAAGCCCGGCCCTATGCGCGGGCGATCACCGCCTTTGGCCTCGGCCTGATCCCCGTCACCGGTTCACGTCGGCTGAAGCGGCAGAGCGATATCGGCAGCGATCGCGATGCCTCGCTGCGCTCCATCCGCGCCATCCCGCACAACGCCATATTGCAGCAGCTGGGCTATCCAGTGAACGTGCTGTCCGGCGTTGGCAGCGCCGGCGTGGACGCGCAGGAAGCGCTGGCGGCGCTGCTGGCAGGTTCGGCCCGCGGGCGGCAATTGCTGGGGCTGGTTGAAGCATCGAACGCCATCGCCAGCATCAAGTCGCTGGCCGCCTATGGCGAGCTGTTCAACAGCGCCTATTGGGCCACGCGCCCCTATCGCGGCACCGAAGAACGCCTGGCGCGGCCCTGCCTGGCGCTGGCGGAAAAGCTGGTGGAGGATGATCGTTCCGGCCAATTCCGCCGCCTCGCCTCGATGCTGCGGGTGGACAATATCAAGCTCCGGCAACTGCTGAGCCACCTGCCGGAGCCATCACCGGCTGATCCCGGCACGGAGGCGACGCGGCGCACACTGGGCGTGCTGCACGCGCTGCGGCTGGCGCTGATGCAGCATCTGTTCCTGCGGGCGGTCGATATCCCGGCGTTCTCGCGCCGCAACGATATCAGCCGCGATGATGTGCTCGACATGGTGCTGAGTTTGAGGACGGACGAGGCGCTGGAACAATTGCGCCGCGCCTTCCCGGTGACGGCGCCTGATCTGGCGGATTACCGGATGGATGAGGCGACCGACTGGCCGGAGGATGACGCCCAGGCCTATGCCGGCATCCAGCGCCGCTTCATCGAGCCGATGGCAACGACGGCGCGGCTGATCCCGTTGATCAGCATCGCGATTGCCAATCACTTCGGAGCCTATGGCTGAGGAAGGCAAGTGGTGGGCGCGACAGGGATTGAACCTGTGACCCCTGCCGTGTGAAAGCAGTGCTCTACCGCTGAGCTACGCGCCCACTTGCGTGCGGAGTGGCCGATTAGGCGACGTGGGCGGCGCTGTAAAGCCCCGCCCACAAGTTCCGACCAAATTTAGTGCCGCACCGCCGGTTCGGTGGCCACCGCGGCCGGTGGCATGGCGGCCTTTTCATCGGCTTCGGTCCATTCGATTGGCACCAGCGGCTGGGTCAACGCCAGCGCCAACACTTCATCAACGTGGGAAACCGGCACGATCGTCATCCCCTGCTTCACATTGTCGGGAATGTCGGCCAGGTCCTTCTCGTTCTCGGCCGGGATCAGCACCATGGTGATGCCGCCACGCAGCGCCGCCAGCAGCTTTTCCTTCAGGCCGCCGATGGGCAGCACGCGGCCACGCAGCGTCACTTCGCCGGTCATCGCCACATCGCGCTTCACAGCAACGCCGGTGAGCGTGGAGATGATGGCGGTGACCATGGCGATACCCGCAGAGGGCCCATCCTTGGGCGTCGCGCCTTCCGGCACGTGCACATGGATGTCCTTCTTCTCGAACACGCTCGGCTTGATGCCGTAATGCGTCGCGCGGGCCCGCACGAAGCTGAGTGCGGCCGAAATCGATTCGGTCATCACGCTGCCTAGCTTGCCGGTGGTCTTGATATTGCCCTTGCCGGGGCTGGTGACGGCTTCGATGGTCAGCAGGTCGCCGCCAACTTCCGTCCAGGCCAGGCCCGTCACGGCGCCGATCTGGTCTTCGGCATCGGCCAGGCCATAGCGGAATTTGCGCACGCCCGAGAAATCGGCGAGGTTTTCGCTGCTCACGGTAACGCTGGTGTCCTTGCCTTCCAGGATGCGGCGCAGAGCCTTCCTCGCCAGCTTGGCGATCTCGCGCTCCAGTTTGCGCACGCCGGCTTCGCGGGTGTAATAACGGATCAGATCACGGATCGCATCGTCAGTGACCGTGAATTCCTCCTTCTTCAGCCCGTGCGCTTCATATTGCTTCTCAATCAGGTGGCGCTTGGCGATCTCCAGCTTTTCATCTTCGGTGTAACCCGAAAGGCTGATGATCTCCATGCGGTCCAGCAGCGGCTGGGGCATGTTGTAGCTGTTGGCCGTCGTCACGAACATCACGTCGGAAAGGTCGTAATCGACCTCCAGATAATGGTCGTTGAACGCCTTGTTCTGTTCCGGATCGAGCACTTCCAGCAGCGCGCTTGAGGGATCGCCACGGAAATCCTGGCCCAGCTTGTCGATTTCATCGAGCAGGAACAATGGGTTGGACGTGCCAGCCTTTTTCAGGTTCTGGATGATCTTGCCGGGCATGGAACCGATGTAGGTGCGGCGGTGGCCGCGGATTTCGGCTTCATCGCGCACGCCGCCCAGGCTGTGGCGGATGAATTCACGCCCGGTCGCCTTGGCGATGCTGCGGCCAAGGCTGGTCTTGCCGACGCCGGGCGGGCCGACGAGGCACAGGATCGGCCCCTTCAGCTTGTTGGTGCGCGCCTGCACGGCCAGATACTCGATGATCCGGTCCTTCACCTTTTCCAGGCCGAAATGATCGGCATCCAGCACGGCCTGCGCCGCGATGATGTCCTTCTTCACCTTGCTGCGCTTGCCCCACGGCAGGCCCAGCAGCGTATCGAGGTAGTTGCGCACCACCGTGGCTTCGGCCGACTGCGGCGCCATCGCCTTCAGCTTCTTCAGCTCGCCCAGCGCCTTTTCACGGGCTTCCTTGGAGAGTTTGACCTTCTTGATCTTCTCTTCCAGCTCGGCGACTTCGTCCTTTTCCTCGTCGGCATCGCCCAGCTCACGCTGGATCGCCTTCATCTGCTCGTTCAGATAATATTCGCGCTGGGTCTTTTCCATCTGCCGCTTCACGCGGTTGCGGATCTTCTTTTCCACCTGCAGCACGCCCATCTCGCCTTCCATGAAGGCGAAGATCTTCTCCAGCCGCGCGCCCACATCGGGCTCGGCCAGCAGCGCCTGCTTGTCGGCAATCTTGAGGCCCAGGTTGGCGGCGACGGTGTCGGCAAAGCGGCCGGGTTCTTCCACTGCCGAAATCTGGCTGGCGATTTCCGGCGCAACCTTGCGGTTCAGCTTCATGTACTGTTCGAACTGGCTCTGCGCCGAGCGCAGCAGGGCGGCGACTTCCGTTTCGTTGCGCTCCACGTCCGGCCGGTCTTCAACTTCGGCCATCAGGTGCGGCCCGCTGGCATCAAGCTTGACCAGGGTGGCGCGGCCCTGGCCTTCCACCAGCACCTTCACCGTGCCATCGGGCAGCTTCAGCAGCTGCAGCACATTAGCGAGCGTGCCGACGTCATACAGTTCATCAGCACCGGGATCTTCATCGCCGGGGTTCTTCTGGCTGAGCAGGAACACGGTGCGGCCATCGTTCATGGCGGCTTCGAGCGCGGCCACCGATTTTTCGCGGCCGACGAACAGCGGCACGATCATCTGCGGGAACACCACGATATCGCGCAGGGGCAACACGGGCAGGGTCTGGTTGGTCATGTCATCTCCGTCGCGAAGGGCTGACCTTCGCTTTTGTCCCGGCTGATATGGGTAGCACCTGATGTGGGTGCAATGGCAGAATCAGCGCAAGCTTGTCGCAGATGATGCAAGAGCCGTGCCGGCCGCGATAGGGGCTTCAGCCCTTGAGGACGCCCTTATCCACAAGTGCGGCAATGGCGGCAGCGTCATAGCCCAGCGCGGCAAGGATTTGCCGGCCATGTTCCCCCAGATGCGGAGCGGGGCCGACCGGATCCAGCGGCTGGCCAAAACGGGCCGGTGGCCGGGCCTGGCGCACACGCCCCACGGCCTCGCTGTGCGCCACTTCGATGCAGATGCCGTTGTGCTGCACCTGGGCATCGTTCGGCACATCGACCAGGTGCACCACCGGACCGCCGACCGCGCCCTGTGCGACGAAACCGTCCATCAGTTCGGCGCGGGTACGCCGGGCAATTTCGGCGGAAACCTGCGGCGCCCATTCGCGCTGGTGCTTGATGCGCCCGGCAGACGAGCGGAAGCGTTCATCATTGGCCAGATCCTCGCGGCCAAGGCTGCGGGTGAGCGCCACGAATTCGGCATCCTGCAGGGCGCCAATCGCCACCTGGCCATCGGCCGCCTTCCACAGCCGCATCTGCGCGCCATATTCCGGCCAGGCCGCCGGCGCATCGTCGATGAAGCTGTAGTTGTACATGCCTTCCGGCCAGTTGAAGGCGATGGCGGCATCCAGCATGGCGACTTCGATACGCTCGCCCTGCCCGCCGCTGCGTTCGCGGCGAAACAGTGCGGCGGTGATGGCCTGGGCCGCCGTGAGCGCCGTCACCTTGTCTGCCACCAGATGGCGCACGAGGCCGGGCGTGCCTTCCTTGTCCACCTGAGAGGCGGCAATACCCGAAACCGCCTGGATCACCGGATCATACACGCGGACATTCTGATAGGGCCCATCCTGGCCAAAGCCGGTGATGCTGCAATAGATCAGGCGCGGGTTGATCGCCTGCATGCGTTCCCAGTCCAACCCCAGCCGGGCCAGCACGCCGGGGCGGAAATTTTCCACCAGCACGTCCGCCGTTTTCACCAGCGTTTCCAGCACGGCAATGCCGTCAGGCGATTTCAGATCAAGGCACAGGCCCTGCTTGCCGCGGTTGACGGCGATGAACATGCTGGAAAGATCGGCCTTGCGCGGGCCAAGGCTGCGCACCGGATCGCCGCCGGGGCTTTCGACCTTGATCACCTCGGCGCCCTGATCGCCCAGCATCTGGCAGGCCATCGGCCCCGAAACGATCTGCGAGCAATCGACGATGCGGATGCCCGCCAGCGGTCCGGTCATGGGGCGCTCTCAATCATTGATGTTGATGTGGCGCGAATCCTTCAGGAACAGCAGCATCACCACCAGGCCCACCGCCACCACCACGATCGTGTACCACAGGCCGGCAAACACATCGCCGGTTGAAACAACGATGTACTGCGAAATCACCGGAAGAAAGCCGCCGAAATACCCAGTGCCGATGTGATAGGGCACCGACATGCTGGTATAGCGCACCCGGGCCGGGAACATTTCCACCAGCATCGCGGCGATGGGGGCATAGGTCCACCCCGAAAGCAGCCCGATCGCCATCACCGCCAGCAGCAATTGCCAGGCGACGATGCGATCCGGATCAGCCTTTTCGGGCCAGCCGGCGGTGTTGAGCGCCGCGCCCCACTTGTCCTTGTCAAAGCCTTCCAGCCGTGTGCCGGCCACGTTCATCGCCAGCACGTCTGCATCGGTCTTGGCATAGGAAACGCCGCGCTTGGTCAGCCATTCCAGCGCCTTGCCGCACTCGGCCTCCTGCTTGGTGAAGATGTTATAGTCGCACGCCGGCAACTCGACGGTGACCGGCGCATTGGCCATGGCTTCGGACAGCGCCGGGTTGGCGCCCTTGGCCATCAGATCGAAGATCGGGAACAGCGCGACCAACGTGAGGGCAAAGCCGGTGGCCAGCACCGCCTTGCGCCCGAAGCGATCGGAAAGCCCGCCGAAATAGATATAAGCCGGGGCCGAAACCAGCACACCGACCGCCAGGTAGAGCAATGCCTCCGTTTCCGGCAGGCGGGCGGTGTTCTGCAGGAAATAGAGCGTGCCAAACTGGCTGGTGTAGAAAATCACCGTGAAGCCGGCCGACACCGCCAGCGCCACAAGCAGTCGGCCCTTGTTGCCCGGCGCCGACAGCGCATCCTTGAACGGATTGGCCGATGTGGTGCCCGCCGATTTCATCTTCTGGAACACCGGGCTTTCCGACAGTTTCAGCCGCACCCACAGCGAAATGCCCAGCAGCAGGATCGACATCAGGAACGGCACGCGCCAGCCCCAGGCAACAAATTCCGGTTCCGCAATCAGTGCCTTGGTGCCCAACACCACGCCCAGCGTGAGCATGAAGCCGCCGGCCGCCGCCGCCTGAATCCAGCTTGTGTACGCGCCGCGCTTGCCCGGAGGCGCATGTTCGGCGACGTAGATCGCCGCCCCGCCATATTCGCCGCCCAGCGCAAGACCCTGCA
>NZ_JAUMBI010000027.1:3454-6060 GCF_032115815.1 Sandarakinorhabdus sp. | reverse complement strand
CGTCACCTCGATTTCGGCCATGCTGACCTTTTCAAAGGCCTGCACGCCGCCACTCACCGACACGGCCAGCTTCTTCGTGCGCACCAGTTCATTGTACAGCCGCGACGACGATCCGCCGGCCAGCACCGTCAACGCCACATCGGTGAGCACGGCGGCACGGTCGAGCCGGCCCGGCACCGGCCAGTGCAGGGAAACGCGCGGCGTCGGCACCTTGTCATACAGCGTCTCGCGGCGCTCCGTGGTCCAGCGCGGCACCGGCGCGTCGAGGCGCTTCACCTCCGGGCCCCGGTTGATCGGCCCAAAATATTTCTCCACCAGCGGCTTGGCAGACTTCGCATCAATATCGCCGGCCAGCACCAGCACGGCGTTGTTGGGGCCATAATTGGCGCGGAACCAGCTCTGCACATCGGCCAGGCTCGCGCCGTTCAGATCGGCCATCGAACCGATGCTGTCGTGATGATAGGGGTGGCCTTCTGGAAACAGCGCCTTCAGCGTGGCATAACCGGTCAGGCCGAAGGGCGCATTGTCGCCTTGGCGTTTTTCATTCTGCACCACGCCGCGCTGCGCATCCAATTTGGCCTGCGTCACCGCGCCGAGCAGCCAGCCCATGCGATCAGATTCCAGATACAGCGCCAGATCGAGCGCCTGGGTCGGCACATTTTCGAAATAGTTGGTGCGATCGAACCAGGTGGTGCCGTTGGCGTCCGTCGCGCCCACATCCTCCAGCTTCTTGAAGAACACGCCGTCGTTGTTCTCGCTGCCGTAGAACATCAGATGTTCGAACAAATGGGCAAAGCCGGTCTTGCCACGGGGCTCGTCCTTGGAACCGATATGATACCAGACACTGACGGCCACGATCGGCGCCTTGCGATCGGTGTGGACGATGACGCGCAGGCCGTTGGGCAGGGTGAACTGTTCGTATGGCACCTGCACCTGGCTTACCAGCGCAGCGATGCTGGCCGGTTGGGTGGCGGGCACGGCACCAGTCTGCGCCAGCACCGGTTGCACCAGCATCGTGGTGGCAGCCAGTGCCACCAGAAATTTGCGGAACATCGAGAAAACCTCACTCAATCTTGCAGTTTGCACAGGCTTAGCCTGCCTGATACGCAACGCCAATGATCAAGCACGCGCTCCTCCTGTCCGCCACCCTGCCGCTCATCGCCGCAGCCGCTCCCGCTCCAACCAAAGGCACTGGGGCCGATCCGCTGGCCGCGTCGTTCCGCGCCCATGTCGCCTTCCTGGCCGATGATCTGCTGGAAGGCCGCGGCATCGGCTCGCAAGGCCACGAGATTGCCGCCAATTATATCGCCCAGCATTTCGCCCGCCTCGGCCTGCAACCGGCCGGCGACAACGGTTCGTGGTTCCAGCGCGTGAACTTCGCCGAAAGCCGCTTCGCCAGCGAACGCGAGACGGCCGTGATCGAAACCGCCGGCGGCAAGACGCTCAGCCTCGAAAACGGTGTCGGCCTGGTGCTGTCCCCCGGCGACCTCGCCGGCCCGGAAAGCATCAGCGGCGAAATGGTGTTTGTCGGCTATGGCCTTCAGGACAAAAGCCAAGGCATCGATGATTTCGCCGGCCTTGATCTGAAGGGCAAATATGCCGTTGTCCTGTCGGGGGCGCCCGATGGCATGAACAGCGAAGTCGCCGCCCACCTGGCCCGCACCTCCAAGGGCATCGCGGCGCTGCAGGCCGGCGCCGTTGGCCTGATCACCGTGCGTACCCTGAAGGAAGCCGCCCGCCTGCCGTGGGAAAAGTTCGCGCCCCGCGCCCGCCTGCCACGCCGCGTGCTGCTGGGTGCCAACGGCCAGGCACTGGGCGATGGTGCTGGCCTGAAGGTGCGCGCCAGCATCGATGATGCCGCCGCCGCCGCCATCTTCGCCGGTTCCGCCATGAGCTTTGCCGATGTGCAGGCCGCTGCTGCCAAGGGCCCGGTGAAGGGCTTCCCGTTGCAGGGCCGTTTCAAGATCAACCGCGCCACCAAGCTGGAACGGATCAGCAGCCCCAACGTGCTTGGCCTGCTGCCCGGCACCGACAAGGCGCTGGCCGCCGAAATCGTGGTGATTTCCGCCCACAGCGACCATGTTGGCGTGAAGGCCAATCCCAAGCCCGGCGAAGACCGCATCTTCAACGGCGCCATGGACAATGCCAGCGGCACCGCCACGATGATGGAAGCCGCCACCGCGCTGGTGAAGGCACCGCCCAAGCGCTCCGTGCTGTTCCTCGCCACCACGGCGGAGGAATCCGGGCTGCTGGGCGCCGATTATTTCTCGCGCCAGCCCACGGTGGACGTGAAGCGCATCGTGGCCGACGTGAACATCGACATGCCGATCCTCACCTGCGATTTCGGCGATGTGGTGGCCTTTGGCGGCGATCGTTCAACGTTGGGCCCCACGGTCGCTGCCGCAGCCAAGGCGATGAAGCTCGGCCTGTCACCCGATCCGCAGCCGGAAGAAGCGGTGTTCACCCGGTCAGATCATTACCCCTTCGTGCGCAAGGGCGTGCCTTCGGTGTTCCTGAAGACCGGTTGGACCGACGCCAAGGGCGGCATGGTCTGCAAGGACGCCGAACGGACGTTCCGCCTCAACAGCTATCACGAAGTTTCCGAC
>NZ_JAUMBI010000027.1:0-3444 GCF_032115815.1 Sandarakinorhabdus sp. | reverse complement strand
CCAAGTGGAGCCGGCTCAACACCGACATCATCCGCCGCATCGCCAACGGCCGCACCGCGCCGCGCTGGTATGAAGGCGATTATTTCGGCACCGCCTTTGCGCCGGCTGCGCCGAAAGCGCCGAAGCCGCGCTGAGGCGCTATTTCCCCAGCCGCGTCACATGCCCCATCTTGCGGCCGGGCCGGGCTTCGGCCTTGCCGTAAAGATGCACATGCGCGGTGGGATCGGCCATCAGGCGCGGCCAATCGGCCACATCATCGCCGATCAGATTGGTCATCTCGATCCGGGCTGACATCAGCGTGGTCGGGCGCAGCGGCAGGCCGACCACGGCGCGGACATGATTTTCGAACTGGCTGGTGGCGCTGCCCTCGATCGTCCAGTGGCCGCTGTTGTGCACGCGCGGCGCCATCTCGTTGAAGCGCGGGCCATCCTTGCAGGCGAAAAACTCGCAGGTGAGCACGCCGACATGGCCGAGTTTTTCCGCCACGGTACGGGCCAACTGCACGGCCTCCGCCGCCTGGGCACGCACCAGCGCGGGCGGCGGCAGTGTTGAAGTGGCAAGGATGCCGCCCTTGTGCAGGTTCACCGGCACCGGCCAATCCACGATGCTGCCATCCTGGCCCCGGCACAGGATCACGCTGAATTCATGGGCGAAATTCACGAACCCTTCGAGGATCGCCGGCTGGCCGCCAATGGCTTCCCACGCCGCATCGGCATCCGCCGCCGTCATCAGCCGGGCCTGGCCCTTGCCGTCATAGCCGAACCGCCGCGTCTTCAGGATCGCCGGCAGTCCCACCTTGGCGATGGCCGCATCCAGTGCCTCGCGGTTGTCCACCTGGGCCCAGGTCGCCGTGCGCCCGCCCAGCCATTCGACGAACTGCTTTTCCGCCATGCGGTCCTGCGCCACCTCAAGGCTGTGCGCGCCGGGGTGAACGGGCACGTGCGCCGCCAGCTGCCGTACCGCCTCGCGATCGACATTCTCCCATTCCAGCGTCACCACATCCACGGCAGCCGCAAAGGCCTTCAGCGCCGCTGCATCGCCATAATCGGCACGGGTGGTGACGGCCGCGACTTCGCTGGCCGGCGTGTCGGCTTCCGGTGCAAAGATGTGGCAACGATAGCCCAATTCGGCCGCCGCCAGCGCCAGCATGCGGCCCAGCTGGCCGCCGCCCAGAATGCCGATGGTGGAACCCGGTTTCAGCATCAGGGCAGATCGTCGGACGGCGCCAGCGCCACCGCGTCCGTCTGCGCCTGCCGCCACGCCGCCAGCCGCGTGGCCAGCGCTGCATCATTGAGCGCCAGGATGGCCGCTGCCTGCAACGCCGCATTCACCGCGCCGGCCTTGCCGATCGCGAACGTGCCCACCGGCACGCCGGCCGGCATCTGGACGATGGAAAGCAGGCTGTCGATGCCCTTGAGCGTGCGCGATTCCACCGGCACGCCCAGCACCGGCAGTGCCGTCATGCTGGCGGCCATGCCGGGCAGATGCGCCGCGCCGCCGGCGCCGGCGATGATCACAGCCAAGCCACGACCCGCCGCGCCCCTGGCATATTCGAAGAGGCGATCCGGGGTACGGTGGGCGGAAACGATGCGGGTTTCATGGGGCACGCCCAGCGCCACCAGGATATCGGCGCCATGCACCATCGTCTGCCAGTCAGACTGGCTGCCCATGATGATGCCAACCAGCGGTTCCGCTTCGCTTGCCATGGCAGTATTGCCCTTTTCGCCCTGAACCGGGCCGTTGGAAAGCGCCACGCTTTAACCGCCAGCCCCAGCCGGCGCAAAGAAAATCAGCCGGTCAGGCCTTGGCCGCCAGCAGAGCGGCCAGGGCCGCCGCGATCACCTGCTTGGCGCCGGCATGATCCTGCCGCTGGCGATCCCGTAGCCGCCCATAGGCTTCAAGGCTCAGCCACAGGTCCAGCTGCTCGAACCACAGATGATCGGCCTTCACGTCCGGCGGCACCGCGCCTTCCAGCCGGGCGCGCAGCATCAGCGTGAGCGCATCCAGCCCGTGATTGAGCAGCGGCGAGCGCTGGCGATGCATGTCGGCCGCGCGGCGATAGGGCAGCACGGTTTCAAACATCTCCATGCGGCGGGCCATCGCCTCGCCAACCTGGCCCTGCCAGCTGCTGGCCTCATAGGGCCGGGAAAGATGCGTGTAGCGCCGGCCGATCCGTTCGATGACCGCGACATAAAGCCCGTCCATGTCGCCAAAATGGCGGAACACCGATCGCAGGCCAACGCCGGCGCGGGCGGCAATTGCCTCGGCACCCGGAATGCCCTGATCTTCATCCACCAATGCGATCACGGCATTGATGATGCGATCCCGGCTCGCCACCGAGCGCAGGCGCCGACCATCAATCTCCGCAGCTTCCGGCAATGATCAAACCCCCGATTGAACGCGATTCATCTCTGCCACTACTGCGATGGCGTTTCCACCTCGAAGCTGTAACCTTATATCATTAAGTTTCGGTTTTAGCGCCCGACAGAGACGAAAGCGCGCCTGATTGAAGCCTGTGGATCAGCGCGAGAAACTGCGCCGCGCCAGCAACAGCGCCACAATCATCACGGCTTCGGCAATCATCGGCGGATAAGCGGTGGGGGCGGTGCCATCCAGGACCAGCGATACCGTGCGGCCGCTGATGGCGATGGCAAGCAGCAGCAATGGCACCTGCAGCGCCTTGTCATCCTTCTTCACCGCGCCGATCAGCGCAAAAACGCCGCCCGTGATGAAGAAGCCGGGAAAATCGGCCCGCAGCGTTGCCAGGCCCTGGCTGCCAAGCGGAGACAGGAAAAACTGCCCGGCCAAACGCGCCGGATTGAGCAGAAAGCCCAAGCCGATCGTAATATTGAACACGGCGATCAAACCGATCACCACCCGCATCACACCTGCCATATCCTGATCTTCCCCAAAAGCTGGCGGCCACCCTATCAGGCCGGCGCGCGCCGAAAACCAGTCCATTGTCAGAAGGTCGGCTTGGCCCTAGCGTGCGGTACATGCGCCGTCTCCTGTTGCTTCTGTTGATCCTCGCTGCCGTGGGGGGGCTGTGGTGGCAGCGCGCGCCGGTGGGCGAATTTGTGTTCAGCCAGATTGCCGAGCGCCGGGCCGGCCGCAACGCGCTGGCCGCCTATGGCGACGGCCTCACCCTGATTTTCTGCGGCACCGGTTCGCCGCTTCCCGATCCACAGCGCGCTGAATCCTGCCTGGCGGTGAAGGCCGGCGACACGCTGCTGCTGATCGATGGCGGCGATGGCGGGGCGCGCAAGCTCGCGGGCTGGGGCGTGCCGATGGGCGGGCTGGATGCCATCCTGCTCACCCACCTGCACAGCGACCATATCGAAGGCCTGGCCCCGGCGCTGCTGATGCGCTGGACGGGCAGCGCGGCGCGCACACCGCTGCCGCTGATCGGCCCGCCCGGCACCAGCGACGTGGCCGCCGGATACA
>NZ_JAUMBI010000026.1:0-8184 GCF_032115815.1 Sandarakinorhabdus sp. | reverse complement strand
ATCGAATCGCTGGGCGCCGCCACCGTATTGTGCAGCGACAAAACCGGCACCCTCACCCAGAACCGCATGGCGGTGGTGGCGCTGTGGCGGCCCGATGGCACGCCGGCCGCAGCGCCTGATCGTGCCGCACACGCCGATCTTGCCGCGCTCGGCCGATTGGCCAGCCCGCCCCACGCCACCGATCCGATGGACATCGCCTTCCACACGCTGGCCAGCGATCTGGGTGCGCCGCCGGCCACCGGCGACGTGCTGCACCTTTACCCGCTGGCGCCGGGCCAGCCGGTGATGGCGCAGGCTTGGGATACGGGGCAAGTGGCGGCCAAGGGCGCGCCTGAAGCCATCGCCCGCCTGTGCCGGCTTGATGCCACCGCATCGGCCGCGATGGAGGCCGCTGCCGGCGCCATGGCGGCACAGGGCCTGCGCGTGCTGGCATTGGCCGAATGTGCATTGCCCGATGGCCCGTTGCCCGATGCTCTGAGCGCGCTGCCGCTGGAATTCCGCGCGCTGGTGGGCATCGCCGATCCCCTGCGCGCCGATGTGCCGGATGCCGTGCGAGCCTGCCAGGCCGCCGGCGTGCGGGTGATGATGATCACCGGCGATTACCCGGAAACCGCTCGCGCCATCGCGGCCCAGGCCGGCATCGCGCCGCTGGAAACCCTCACCGGCGCCGAACTCGATACGCTCGACGACGCCGCACTCAGCCGCCGGCTGGCCGGGATCGGCGTCTGCGCCCGCATTCAGCCGCGCCAGAAACTGCGCATCGTCGAAGCGCTGAAGGCCGGCGGCGAGGTGGTAGCGATGACCGGTGACGGTGTGAACGACGCGCCCGCCTTGAAAGCCGCGCACATTGGCGTCGCCATGGGCGGCCGCGGCACCGATGTGGCGCGCGAAGCCTCCGCCATCGTACTGCTCGACGATGAATTCAGCGCCATCGTCACCGCCATGCGGCTGGGCCGACGCATCCACGACAATCTGAAGAAGGCGATGGGCTTCATCGTGGCGGTGCACATCCCCATCGCTGGCCTGGCGTTGCTGCCCTTGCTGTTCGGCCTGCCGCTGCTGCTGGGTCCGGTCCATATCGCGCTGCTGGAAATGATCATCGATCCGGTCAGTGCGCTGGCCTTCGAGGCGGAGGAAGCCGAATCCGATGCGATGACCCGCCCGCCGCGCGCACCGGATGCACCGCTGTTCGCCCCGGCTCAGCTGGCCGCCGCGATCCTGGAAGGCGCCGTCGTGCTCGCCCTCGTCGCCGGCTTCGCGCTCCTGCTGTGGCACGCCGGCCTTCCCGAAGCCGCGGTCCGCTCCGCCGCCTTCGTTGCCCTTGTCACGGGCCTGCTGGTGCTGATGCTGGTCAACCGCCGCCTTGGCAGCGGCATGGCCACGCTGTTGGGCGGTACGGGGCGCGTGCTGGCGATGGTGCTCACCGCAGTCCTCGGCCTGCTCGCCGCCACCCAGTTCGTGCCGCCGCTCACCGCCCTGCTGCGCTTCACGCCGGTAACGCCGGCGCTGGCGCTGGCCATCGGCGGCGGCGGCGTGCTGGCCATCGTCCTGCTGCAAATGCTGAAGCGGGTGATGGCTGCCCGCTAACGGGGCGCTATTTGCGCTGCCACTGGTCTGCCTTGCCCAGCGGCGGATTGGCCAGCGCCTTTTCCGCCTTGGCATCGCCCCGCAGCCAGTGCCGCCACCAAAGTGTGGTCAGCCGCGCCACGCGGTCCTGCATCTCGGCCGGGGCAGGCGTTTTGATGGTGTCGCCGGCAAACAGCATATGGCCGGCACCATCGATGATGGCGAGCGCCTTGCGGCCATCGGCCGGCGCGCCGGTGAACAGGCTGGCCCGTCTGGCGCGTTCGCTCGCTGCCACGTCGGGCGCGGCCTTGGCTGGCAAACCGTCCATGCTGCCAGTGACCACCAGCAGCGGCCGGCCGATGCCGCCGAACTGTGCCTTGGCGGCGGCGGGGTCAGCCGGGCCGGTCGTGCTCATGGCGATGAAGGCGCGGAAACGGCGATCGATCAGCGGCGCCTGTTCGCCATCCGGGCGCTGGCCGGCCATGGCCTGCACCACCCAGGCGCCCATGCTGTGCCCGGCCAGCGCCAGATGATCGCTGTCGATGCGGGCAAGATCACACGCCCCTTCGCGTGGCCGCCGCGCCAGTTCATCGGCAACGAAGCCCACATCTGCGATGCGCGCGATCAGCTGTTCGGGCGCGATGCCGGCGCGCACCTTGGCCTGCCGTTCTTCCGGCGTGGCGGGGCCGCGATAGACGCTGGCATCGCTGCCGGGATGTTCCAGCCGGATCACGGCAAGGCCCGCCGCCGTCCACGCCGCCACCCAGCGCGAAGCATTGCCGCGCGTGCCGCCAAGGCCGGGTGACCAGATCACCGCCGGCACCTTGGTCTTGCCATCGGGCAGATCGATGCGCACCGGCACATCACGGCCACGCGGCCCATCGCGCCAAACCGCATCGCACACGGCCGCCGCCGCCGGCGCAGCGAAGATCAGGGCAATGCAGGTGAGCGCGGCCTTCACGCGCCCACCTTAACCCCCGATCAGGCCAGCGTCATCTTGCGCTTGCCATGCTTCACCACGGCGGCCTGCGGCGCGCTGGTGGCCATGGACACGGTCTTGATCGTGTCCATGAACACCCAGTCGCAGCGGGTTTCGGCCGCGTTGAACGACAAGGTGAGATAGCCGCGGCGGCTGGTGTCGCACCATTGCATCCCCGGCGAGCTTTGCAGCAGAGCGGCGCGGATCAGCGCCGGATCGGCCGCCAGCGCCGATTCGTAACCGGGCGAGGTGACGGAGTGGACGCCGAATTCGGCCGCCACCGCCTTGCCATCCAGGCTGTGATTGAAGGCCCAGGCATTGTGGCTGTCGCCGGCAATCACGATGGGATCAGCACCGGCATCGGCCATGGCCTTCAGCAGCCGGCGCCGCGCCTGCGGATAGCCTGACCACATGTCCTGCGCGCCCGGAATGCCGGCCTGTGCCGCCGCAATGCCGCCCTTCACATAGCCTTGTGCGCGGGCATCGGCATTGGGGGCAAGGAACTCCAGCGCGTTCTTCGGCGTCATGATGTCCCCCATCACCACCTGCTGCGCGATCAGCTGCCAGCGCTGGCCGGCCTTCACGCTGGCCGCCACTTCGCTGGCAAACCAGGCTTCCTGTTCGGTGCCGAGCAGGGTGCGGGCCGGGTTCTGCCATTCGCCGCTGGCAAACGCCTTGATGCCCTCCGGCCCAGCCTTCAGTGCGGCATTGAGATCAAGCTGCTTGTCACGGCCGGACATGCGGGTGTCCAACGTCATCACCGATACCAGATTGCCGAAATCATAGCGGTGCCACGGCACCTCGGGGCTCATCAGCCACTCGCGGTGCGCCTTCAGTGCCGCATCGCGGCGCAAATTCCACACGCCTTCATCATCCTGGTGATTCTGGGCGCCGCCCTTCCAGGTATCGTTGGCGAATTCATGATCATCCCAGATGGCGATCATCGGGAATCGCGCGTGGATCGCCTGCAGGCCGGGATCGGTGCGATAACTGGCGTAACGCTGGCGATAATCGTCGATCATCAGGATTTCATCGACCGGCAAGATCTCGCGGCCCGGCATCACCGTTTCCGGATAGGTGCCCATCGGATATTCATAGATGTAATCGCCAAGGTGGATCACCGCATCGATATCGTCACGCACCGCGGCATGGGCATAGGCGTTGAAATGCCCGAACGGCCGGTTGGAGCAGGACAGTACCGCCAGCTTGAGCTGATCCAGCTTGCCCGCCGGCAGCGTCTTGGTGCGGCCCACCATGGACATCGTGCCATCGGGCGCGGTGAAGCGATACCAGAGCCACTTGCCATCAGGCAGGCCCTGCACCCGCGCCTGCGCCGTGCCCCAGCTTTCCGCGCCGGCCACCGCTTCGGCGCGGGCGATGATGCGGCTCATGCCTTGGTCTTCCGCCACCTCCAGCTTCAGTGCGGTCGCCGCACCCGTCACGCTGGCATAGCGGGTCCACAGTGTGACCGCGCCGGGGCCGGGGTGGCCCGACGCCACGCCATGGGTGAAGCCGCTGGGTGCCCACAGCCGCGCCAGCGCCGGGCGCACCGGCAGGATCAGGCCGGCTGCAGTGGCCCCCAGAAAGGCGCGACGATCAATGGCAGGACGCATGGCTGATTCCCCTTTAGACGTTGGCGCCATTAAACCGGATATTGTGACAATTTCGAGGGAGGCCGCCGCCATGGCGAAAATGCGCCAGAAGGCCGATCTGCCCACCAAGGATTGCGCCGCCTGTGGCCGCCCGTTCAGCTGGCGGAAGAAATGGGCGCGCGATTGGGAGAATGTGCGATACTGTTCCGACGCCTGCCGCAGCGGCGCCTATGGACGGGCGCGCGCCGGCACGACAGAATGACGCAAATTTTGGGGAGGAATCACATGGCCACGCAACTGAAAACGCCGAGTGTGAAGGATCAGGTTTCGGCCGAGGAGTGGGCGCTGCGCGTCGATCTCGCCGCCGCCTACCGCCTTGTGGCGCATTATGGCTGGGACGATCTGATCTTCACCCACCTCAGTGTGCGCGTGCCGGGGCCGGAGCATCATTTCCTGATCAACCCCTATAATCTGATGTTCGAGGAAATCACCGCGTCGTCCCTCGTCAAGATCGACGTGCACGGCAATCCGGTGATGGAAACGCCCTATCTCACCAACGCCGCCGGCTTCACCATCCATTCGGCCATCCACATGTCGCGCGAAGATGCCCACGCCGTCATCCACTTGCACACGCCGCACGGCCAGGCGGTTTCCGCGCACAGCGAAGGCCTGATGCCGATCACGCAGACGGCCATGCTGATCCGCGACGAGCTGACCTATCACCACTATGAAGGCGTCGCGACCGATCTGGATGAGCGCGAACGGCTGGTGCAGGATCTGGGCCCGACCAAGACCGCGATGATCCTGCGCAATCACGGCACGCTCACCGTGGGTGAGACGGTGGCCGAGGCCTTCATCAAGATGTATTTCCTCGAACGCGCCTGCGAGGCCCAGTGTCTGGCGCTGGCCGGCGGCCAGGATCTGATCAATCACCCGCCGCAGGGCACCCCGGAAAAGGCCGCCGATCAGGGCCGCGCCGGGCTGAAAATGGTGGGCAACATGCTGGCCTGGCCGGCGCTGCTCAGGAAGCTGGACCGGATCGACCCATCGTTCCGGGATTGAGCGTCAGCTCTCGAAGCGGTTCAGCGCATCGCCGGCGAAGGCGATCACGGCCAGCCACAGCCAGCCGAACATCATGGCGGTGCCGCCCGCGGGGGCGAGCGCCGCCACCCATTTCGGCGCGCCCATCGCCAGCAGGTTCAGATCCATCGCGAACACGAAGGCCCCGCCCAGCACCGCCCACGCGCCCGAATGAACGAACGGCGAATTGCGCCACGCCAGCAGGCCGAACACGGCGGCAACATGCGGCAGCTGGAAGGTCACCCCGGTCATGATCCAGTCTTTCGCCTGGGGATCATCAATACCGTGCGCAGCAAAGGTGCCGAACGCCAGCGCGATCAGCGCATTCAGGCAGGCAAAGGCCGGCAGGTAACGCGGGCGGGCGGGTGCGGTGGGTTCGCTCATAGCGGACAGACTGATGCTGTGAACGTCACTTGAAAACCCCTCAATTGCTGTGCCGCATCATCTCACGCGCGGTGATCATGCGCATGATCTGGTTGGTGCCCTCCAGGATCTGGTGCACGCGCAGATCGCGAAAGATGCGCTCCACCGGATAATCCATCAGATAGCCATAGCCGCCGTGCAACTGCAGCGCGCGATCGGCGACCGCCATGCCGGTATCAGTGGCAAAACGCTTGGCCATGGCGGCAAATTGCGTCTTGTCAGGCGCACCCTCGCTCACCTTCACCGCCGCCTGATAGAGCAGCGCGCGCGCCGCCGAAAGCTCGGTCGCCATATCGGCCAGGGTAAACTGCGTCGCCTGGAAATCGGCGATGGCCTTGCCGAACTGCTGGCGCTGACGCGTATAGGCCATGGCTTCATCAAGCGCGCGCTGGCCGCCGCCCAGACTGCACGCACCGATGTTGAGACGGCCGCCATCCAGCCCGGCCATGGCGATGCTGAAACCCTGACCTTCGGCGCCGACCAGATTCTCCACCGGCACCCGAACTTCATCGAAATTCACCTGCGCGGTGGGCTGCGATCGCCAGCCCATCTTGCGTTCCGGCGCGCCAAAGCTGACGCCCTTCATGTCGCGCTCGATCACCAGGCAGCTGATGCCCTTCGGCCCATCCACCCCGGTGCGCACCATCGTCACATACACATCGTTGACGCCGGCACCCGAAATGAACGCCTTCGATCCGGACACCACATAATGATCGCCATCCCTGACAGCCCGCGTCTTCAGCGCCGCCGCATCCGAACCCGAACCCGGCTCGGTCAGGCAGTAACTGGCGATCTGGTCCATCGTCACCAATGAAGGCAGATACTTGGCCTTCACCGCGTCACCGCCAAAGCAGTCGATCATCCAGGTTGCCATGTTGTGGATGGAAATGAAGGCGCTGGTTGACGGGCAGCCATGGGCCATCGCTTCCATGATCAGCGCCGCTTCCAGCCGGCCCAGCCCGATGCCGCCGCCGGCCTCGCTCACATAGATTGATCCGAAACCCAGCGCGGCGGCGGCCTGCACGACGTCCTTGGGATAATGGTGCTCGGCATCCCAGCGCGCGGCATGGGGCGTGATCGCCTCGGCCGTGAAGCGGCGGGCGACCTCCTGGATGGCCTTCTGGTCGTCGGTCAGGTCAAACTGGCTCATGCTCAGTCTCTACGGGGCTGGAAACGCCATGGCAATTCGTGGCAATAGCTGCAGATGAATCTTGCCCCCGCCACAATCGTCGATCAGTTGATCGACATCCACACCCAGTCCGTCGCCGCCCTGCGCGATGCGCTGAAATCCTATATCAACGATGGCGCCGCCCCCGATGGCAGCCAACGTGTGCGCGGCGATTGGGCCTACCCGGAACTGCGCCTCGAATTCTCCGGCGAACGTCGCGCGCTGCGCCCGATCCGCGCCTTCGCCCGGCTCAATCGCCCCGGCAGCTACACCACCACTGTCACCCGCCCGGCGATGTTCCGCGCCTATCTCGAAGAGCAGTTGGGCCTGTTGATGGCCGATTATGACGTGGTGGTCTCGGTTGGCCGCTCCGAAGTCGAAATCCCTTATCCCTACGTGCTCGATGGCGCGGCCGACCTGAATCTGGAAGGCGTCGCCGCATCGGAACTGGCCCGGCATTTCCCCACCACCGAATTGCAGCAGATCGGCGACGAACTGGCCGACGGCCTGTGGGACGAGAGCCGCGCCGATGAACGCCCATTGGCCCTGTTCGACGGCCCGCGCACCGATTTTTCGCTGGCCCGGCTGAAGCACTACACCGGCACCGCGCCGGAGGATTTCCAGCATTATATCCTGCTCACCAACTATCATCGCTATGTCGATGAATTCGTGCGCTGGGCCTGCCGGCAGCTCGGAAACGGCTATGATCGGCTTGCTTGCCCCGGCGGGCTGAACATCACGGCTGACGATCCTGATGCCGAGCACGCCGCCGCCGATTTCGCCTGGCGCAAGAACCAGATGCCGGCCTGGCACCTGATCGGCCCGGGAGGCACCGGCATCACGCTCGTCAACATCGGCGTCGGCCCGGCCAACGCCAAGACGATCTGCGATCACCTCGCCGTGCTGCGCCCGGAAGCCTGGTTGATGATCGGCCACTGCGGCGGCCTGCGCCCATCACAGGCCATCGGCGATTATGTGCTGGCCCACGCCTATTTGCGCGACGATCACGTGATGGACGATGTGCTGCCGCCGGAAATCCCGATCCCGGCGCTTTCCGAAGTGCAGAAGGCGCTGCAACTCGCCACCGAGAAGGTGACGGGCATGACCGGCGATGCGCTGAAACCCCGCCTGCGCACCGGCACCGTGGTGACGACGGACGATCGCAACTGGGAACTGCGCTATTCGCAAAGCAGCCTGCGCTTCAACCAGAGCCGCGCGGTCGCCATCGACATGGAATCCGCCACCATCGCCGCCCAGGGCTATCGCTTCCGCGTCCCCTACGGCACTTTCCTGTGTGTTTCCGACAAGCCGCTGCACGGCGAGATCAAGCTGCCCGGCCAGGCCAACCGCTTCTATGAAGGCGCGATTTCGGAGCA
>NZ_JAUMBI010000025.1:0-7457 GCF_032115815.1 Sandarakinorhabdus sp. | reverse complement strand
AACCTGGGTGCGGAAGGCGGCTATGCCTTTGGTTATGGTGGGCAGGACGTGATCCTGACCAACCGCTTCTTCCTGGGCCAGCCGCAGTTCCGCGGTTTCAACATCCGCGGCATCGGCCCGCGCGTGTTGCGCCGTCCGCTCGGTCTGGATGGTTCGGTGGTGCAGGATCGCCGTCAGGCGCTGGACGATTCGCTGGGCGGCCGTGCTTATTATCTGGCGCGCGCCGAAATCCGCATTCCGCTGGGTTCGGCCGGCAACGAACTGGGCATTCGCCCGTCGATCTTTGCCGATGTTGGCGCGCTGTGGAGCCTGAAATCGCCCACGCTCACCTGCCAGGATGGGCCGACGGCCGCCGCGCCGCGCGTGCCCGGCCAGGTAGCGCCCTGCTTGCCCAACGATGGCTTCTCGGCGGGCTTTGTCGAGGAATTCCTCGGGAATACGCCGAAACCGCGCGTTTCGGTGGGTATCGGGGTCAACTGGAATTCGCCCTTCGGGCCGTTCCGGTTCGACCTTGCCAAGGCCCTGGTGAAGCAGCCGGGCGATGATCCTCAACTTTTCCAATTCAACGTAGGGACTGCATTCTGATGAAGAAGATTCTGATTGCACTGGCGCTGGCCAGTGTTGCCACCCCGGTGCTGGCGCAGCAGCTGCCGGCCGCCGTGATCGTCACGGTTGACCGTCAGGAAATGATCGCCACCTCCGCCGCCGCCAAGGCCGCGCAGACCGAACTGAAGCCGAAGGCCGATGCGCTCAACGCCCGTCTGAGCCAGCTGCGTACCAGCCTGGCGGCCGAAGAAAAGACGCTGCGTGACACCCAGCCGGCCCAGGCTGCTGCCCCGGCTGCCGTTCAGGCCTGGCAGGCCAAGGTGCGGGATTTCGATACCCGTCGCGGCCAGGCCGATCAGGAACTGCAGCGCCGTCAGCAGGAAATCCAGGCTTCCGAACAATGGGTTGTGAAGCAGATCAATGATGGCGCCCAGCCGATCATCAGCCAGATCATGCGCGAACGCGGCGCCAACATCGCCGTTGACGAGCAGGTGACCATCCAGCACGCCGCTGCCATCGACATCACTGCCGATGTCGTGGCCCGTCTCGACAAGGCGCTGCCCAAGGTCTCGATCACGCCGCCCGCCGCTCCGGCTGGCACTGCGCCCGCCGCACCGGCTCCGGCCCCGGCTCCGGCGGCCCCGCCGCGCCGTTGATGAACGACACCGTTCCTCAGACGGCCAGCACGGCTGACGTGCTGGCCGTGATGGCGCTGCTGCCGCACCGCTTTCCGATGCTGCTGGTTGACCGGGTGATCGACATGATCCCCGGTCAATCCGCGACCGGCATCAAGGCCGTGACCATCAACGAGCCATTCTTTGCCGGGCATTTCCCGGCCAAGCCGATCATGCCCGGCGTGCTGATCGTTGAAGCGCTGGCGCAGACCGCCGGCGTGCTCGCTATCCATGGCGCCCGCGCCAAGGATCCGGCGGGGGGCGACAAGCTCGTCTTCTTCATGGCCATCGAGAACGCCAAGTTCCGCACCCCTGTCGAACCGGGCTGCCTGCTGCATCTGAAGGTGCAGGTGGTGCAGGATCGCGGCCGGGTCGCCAAGTTCACTGGCCGCGCCGAAGTCGATGGCAAGCTGGTGGCCGAATGCAGCTTCACCGCGATGATCGCTGATCCGCCGGCTGCCTGATGCCATTGTCCCCGGCCGGCATCATGCCCATATTCGTATCATGAGCGCAATGTCCCCCCTGTTTCTGCTTGTCGGCATTCTTTCGGCCAGCCAGTTCGCTGCCGATGTCGATCGCAATGGCGCCAAGCCGGCGGTCGCGCATCTGGTGACGGGTGGCGATTGGGGGCGCGTGATGGGTGCGATCCGCAACGGTGCTGCCGATTGGATCGCAATGGCGCCTGAACTGGCGCGCGGCAGCGAAGATGCGCAGGCCGGGCAGCTCACCGCCGCGCTGGCTGCCGCCTTGCCGCGGGCACCATCGGAAGTGCTGGCAGTTACCGATCTCAGGCGGTCGCCCGTGCTGGGTGTGCAGGCAATTTGCGGTGCGCCAACTGGCAGCCATGCCCCAGCGGCACGCGCGGCCTATCTGGCGGATGCGCGTGAGGCTGTTGAATTGCTGCCGGATGTCGCTGCCATTGGCCGCGCCAAGGCCGTTTGCCTCAAGGAGCTGGCGCTGGCGGCAGGCCGCTGATCGGCGCTGCCACGTCTGCCTTTGGCGCGCGCGATGCCCACAGGCACGCCCCGGCGATGATCGCCGCGCCCAGCACGGTACTGGGTGCCACCATTTCGTCGAACGCCAGCCAGCCAAGCAGTGCGGCCCAGGGCAGGGCGCTATATTCAAGTACTGCAGAAACCTGCGCCTGGAGGTGAACATAGCCGCGCGCCATCAACTGCACCGCGATGTTGCCGATCAGGCCCATGGCCGCCATCAGCCCCAGATCAAACCCTGAAGGCATTGCAGGCAGGCTGATCAGCGCCGGTGACAGCCACAGCATCGGCACCACAGCGGCAATCAGCGTGATCACCGTGGCGCCATCTGCGGCGGCCCGCGACCGCAGGATCACCGCCGTCCCGGCATAGAGGAAGGCGGCGAGGACTGCAGCTGCGGCTGCCAGCAATTCCCCGCTCGACAGGCTGGGCATGCCGCCCACAGTGACCAGCACGCCGATGAAACCCAGCACCCCGGCTGCGATGTAGCGCGGCTGCACCGGCTCCTTCAGATAAAGCGCCGCCATGAACGGCACCGCCAGTGGACCGATGAAGGTGAGCGTGAGCACGAGGGCCAGCGGCAATCGTGTGATCGACCAGAAAAACGCCAGTGCCATTGCGGCTATCAGCGTGCCGCGCACCAGATTGGCCTGCAACCCGCCCGGTGCCACCCAGGGCCGGCCCTGCCACTGCCACACCATCAGCGCGAAAACGGTGCCACTGGCATAGCGGGAAAAGGTGGTGAGCGGCGCGCCATGGCGCAGCGCCAGATATTTGGCGAACACATCAAGCACGCACATCGCGCCAATGCCGGCCAGCACCAGCAGGATCGCCGACAGTCGGGAAGGGTGGCCGGCAGACATGATGCCGGCCTTAGCCGCCGCTGTGCGCGGCGTCTACCGCCCCAGCTTGCGGATCAGTCTGGCGGCGAGATAGAGCCGGCTCGGCACGCTTTCGAGGATGACATATTCGGCATCGGTGGTGTGATAGCCAGCGCCGGGCAGGCCGAGGAATTCCAGTACCGGCACGCCGGCAATCGCGGCATAGCCAGCATCGGTGCCGCCACCGGTGCGCGGCATCAGCGGCAGCTGGCGGCCCAGCGTGGCATAGATGGCCTGCGCCTCGGTGATCAGTGCCGCACTGGCCGGGGTCACATCGAAGGGTGGCCGGTTCACCTTCACCTCTGCCACCACCTTGGCGCCGGCGACGCCCGGTGCCGTCAGCCGCTCGGTCAGCTCGGCGCGGAACTGGTCAACCTCGGCCATGGTGGAAGTGCGCAGATCGCCAATCAGCGTCACATTGTTGGGGATGATGTTGCGCACCCCGCGATCCTGGCTCACCACCGTCCAGTTGAAGCGGCGCTTGCCGGGGCCGCGATCGAGATCCTTCGTCACTTCGATCACGTGCGCGGCTTCCACCAGCGCATTGATGCCGCTTTCCTGCGCGCCGCCGGCATGGGCGGATTTGCCGGTGATGGTGACGGTCACCGTGTTGGTTCCCGAAGTGCCATTTATCATCACTTCGGGAAGGGCCGTCGGCTCGAAACTGAGCACGGCCGTCATGCCCTTGGCCATGTCGGTGATGATGGGGCCGGAACCCACCGAGCCGCGCTCTTCGTCGGTGTTGATCAGCACAGTCAGTTCGGCATAGTCGCGTTGGCTCAACAGCGGCAGCGTGTGCAGGATCAGCGCGACACCACCCTTGTCGTCGGCAATGCCGGGGCCATAGGCGATCTGGCCATTGGGGCTGTCCACCAGCTTGAACGGTGCCTTGGCCAGCGCGCCCTTCTGATAGACCGTGTCCATGTGGGCGATGAGCAGCAACTTGCCGCGGCCGCTGCCCTTCCAGCGCGCCACGATGATGTCACCCACCGTGCCGGCCACCGGCTTGACGCGGGAGACGCTGCCGCCACCTTGCGCAAAACGGGATTCAAGATAGCGGCCAAGCGTTTCCAGACCTTCGGCATCGCCGCTGCCGGTTTCAATCTCGACCAGCGATTTCAGCGTGCCGGTGACGGCGGGCGCTTCGGCAGTGGCCGCTTTCAACAGCGCGGCATCCGGCTTGGGCGCGGCCCATGCGGTGGTAGCCAGCAAGGCGCAGGCGACAGCGATCAGTGATTTCATGCAAATTCTCCCCGCCGCCAGCATAGCGCGGCGAGGCGCTTTGTCACCTCTGCAGGCGGTCCAGATCACCCGGATGATTGAGATTGGCCAGCGGCCCGAGATCGACCGCGCGCGCGCCGGTGCCCGCCACCCAATCCCGCACCCGCCGGCCACCGCCGGCCACAAACGCCTCCAGTCCGGCAGCCAGCGTCACCGGCCAGACAGCGATCAGCGGTTGTCCGGCCGCATGCGCGGGGCCATCGCCCAACCTTGCGAGCCAGTCAGTCGGCAGGGCCGCACAATCGACCGGGAGGCTGGCAACGTGGGAAAAGCCCTGCGTCGCGCCGTAATGAAGGGCGGCGTTGAGGCCCGCCAAGGGCCCGAGGCCCGGCTCCGGCCGGTCGGGCAGGGCGGTAACACCCGGCCAATCCCGCCCAGCCACCGCCAGAGCGTCACAACCGGCCAGCGCCGCCAGGGCATGATCGATCAGCGGCCGGCCATCCAGCAGTGCCAGCGCCTTGTCACGGCCAAAGCGGCGCGACTGGCCGCCGGCGAGGACGACGCCCAACAGCCTCACTTGGTTTCTTCGAACAATTCCCGGCCAATCAGGTAACGGCGGATTTCCGAGGTGCCTGCGCCGATTTCATAAAGCTTGGCATCGCGGAGCAGGCGCCCGGTGGGATATTCGTTGATATAGCCGTTGCCGCCCAGGCACTGGATTGCTTCGAGCGCCATCCACGTCGCCTTTTCGGCGCTGTAAAGGATGCAGCCGGCGCTGTCCTTGCGGGTGGTCTCGCCGCGATCACAGGCTTGCGCCACGGCATAGGTGTAGGCCTGGGCGGTGGAGAGGGCGACATACATGTCGGCCAACTTGCCCTGCATCAGCTGGAACTGGCCGATCGACTGCCCGAACTGCTGGCGCTCGTGAACATAGGGCACCACCACGTCCATGCAGGCCTGCATGATGCCGAGCGGTCCGCCCGAAAGTACGACGCGCTCATAATCCAGCCCGCTCATCAGCACGCGGGCGCCATTGCCGACCCCGCCCAGCACATTTTCAGCCGGCACGGTGCAATCCTCGAACACCAGTTCGCAGGTGTCAGACCCACGCATGCCCAGCTTGTCGAGCTTCTGCGCGGTCGAGAAACCCTTCATGCCCTTCTCGATCAGGAAGGCGGTGACCCCGCGCGGGCCGGCAGCGGGATCGGTCTTGGCATAGACCACCAATGTTTCGGCATGCGGACCATTGGTGATCCACATCTTGTTGCCATTCAGCACATAATCGCCGTTGCCTTGTATGTCGGCGCGCAGCTTCATGCTGATCACGTCGCTGCCGGCGCCGGGTTCGGACATGGCAAGGCTGCCGACATGCTCGCCGGAAATCAGTCCTGGTAGATAGCGCGCCTTCTGTTCGGCACTGCCCCAGCGGGCGATCTGGTTGATGCACAAATTGGTGTGGGCACCATAAGAAAGGCCCACGCTTGCAGAGGCGCGGGAGATTTCCTCAACCACCACGACATGCGCCAGATAACCCAGCCCGATGCCGCCATCGGCTTCCGGCACGGTGATGCCGTGCAGGCCAAGTTCCCCCATCTTGGGCCACAGATCACGCGGAAAGATGTTGGTGGCGTCGATCTCGGCTGCGCGCGGGGCGATTTCGGCGGCCGCGAAGGCGCGCACCGTGTCGCGCAGCATGGTGATGGTCTCGCCGTGGGCGAAGTTCAGCTGGCTCAGCATCCCAAGGATTCCTTTGCAGATTATCAGCCGTTCTAGGCCGTGCCGGCGGGAGCGGGAAGAGGGTTGTCCAACTTTGCTTTAATGCGCGTTGACACATCGATATGTTGTGTATAAACAACGATTCGAGATGATCAACAACGAAACCTCAACGCTGCACAACCGCCTCGCGCTGTTCCGGGCCGAAGCCGGCCTGTCGCGCAAGGATCTGGCTGAGCAGGTTGGTGTCAACCCGCAGACCATCGGCTTCCTGGAGCGCGGCCAGTACGGCCCCAGCCTGGAACTGGGCTTGAAACTGGCCCGCGTGTTCGGCGTGTCGGTGGAGACATTGTTCAGCCTTGAGCCCTTCGCGCCGCTTGCAGCGTCTCTTGCCGCACCTCGTTTGATGGAAGGAGGCCGCTGATGGCCCAATCTGCATTCTTCAAGCCGCCGCGCTTTTCCACGATGCGCGTGCGCGTGTTGTCGGGCCTGGCGCTGGCGGCGCTGATGGCTGGCACGATCGGGCCCCTATTGCTGCCAATCGACGGCATGGGCAGCGTGATGACCATGACCCGCGTGCTGGGCTGGGCATTGGCTGCGGCCGTTGCAGTCGGCAGCCCCGGCTGGCGCTATGAGGCGCCGGGCGAACTGGATGAACGCGAACGCGCCGAGCGCGGGCGGGCGGTGGTGATCGGCCACCGGGTGACCGGGATATCCATCTGTTTTGCCTACATCTGGCTGCTGCTCGCCGCGCCCGGCACGCTGTGGCTGCCGAACGTGCACGAGGCTGGCTGGCTGATGGCGATGCTGTTCTGGATCCATGTGATGGTGCCGGCCGTGATCCTGGCCTGGCGCGACCGTGCAGAGGAGGAATGATCGTGAGCAAACCCACCACTCTCAACCCGCCACTGAAACTCTCGCTGCGCACCGCGCGAATCCTGTCGCTGCTGGTGCTGGGCGGTATCTGCATCGGCTATCTCGGCGGCGCGATCTTTTCCGCACCTGATGGCGACACGCCGATCGGTTTTGTTGGCCTGCGACTGATCGGCCTGTTCAGTGCGGTGGCGTTGTTCATCGAAGGCCGCGGGCAGTTGACCCAGGCCAGCGATGCCATGCTGGATGAGCGCGAGCGGACGATGCGCGACAAATCCTATGTCGCCACCCACCAGATCATGGTGCTGGCGATGTTCGGCTTCTTCATGTGGTCGATCCTGGCCAAGTTCATCGATGGCTGGATGCCGGGGCAGGAACAGGCGCTCGATCTGCTCTCGGGCTTTGCCATCACCTCGATGGCGCTACCGGGCATCATTCTGGCCTGGCGCGAACAGCCGCAGGATGACGCCGAGTAACAAGTTTCCCGGCCGGGAGGGGCCGGACCGGCAAGAGCCCTGCCGATCCGGCCCAAACCATCAGCCGATTTCCACCAGCAT
>NZ_JAUMBI010000024.1:0-10964 GCF_032115815.1 Sandarakinorhabdus sp. | reverse complement strand
AATATGCGGAAGCCGCCACGCATTTCCGCGCCGCCGCCACCATCGAAGCCACCATCCCCTATATGGAGCCAAGCTATTGGCATTACCCGGTGAACCAGTCGCTGGGCGCCGCCCTGCTGCTGGCGGGCGACTCCGCCGGCGCCAGCGCCGCCTTCCGTGCCGCCCTGATCCAGACGCCGCGCAACGGCTGGGCGTTGTTTGGCCTGGCGCTCAGCGAAACCGCCGCTGGCCACAAGCCCGAAGCTGCCGCTGCGCAGGCCGCGTTCAAGCGGGCCTGGGCCGGTGATCCTAAGTGGCTCAAGCTTGAGCGATTGTGACACGCTGGCCAGTGCCACACGTGACATTTTCACTATCCTGATCGTCGCCCCGTGCTTGACACGGGGCCCCGCTTTCTGGACGCAGAAAGAGAAGCGGGGCCCCGGATCAAGTCCGGGGCGACGCGTGCTTTGGTGTTGAAGCAAGCAACGCTGAGGCCAGCCAAAGGGCAGCGAACAGGGGCGTGAGAGCGATGAACGGACCAAGGGATTTCAGCCGGCGCGACATCGCAGCATTGCTGCTGGCGGGCGGCGGCATGGCGGCGCTGCCGTCGGCCGCCTGGGCACAGAGCGGCCCGGTGGAACCCACGCGCCTGATCAGTGCCGGCGAAACGCTACGGCCGGAGATCACCGGCCAGTTCGGCATTGTCGCCGCTGGCCGCCATTATGCCTGTGCCGCCGGCATCCGCATGCTGATGGCCGGCGGCAACGCCACCGATGCCGGCGTGGCGGCGGTGTTTGCGGCGGCCATCACCGAAATCTCGCACTTCGGCTTTGGTGGCGAAGCCCCGGCCATCATCCATGACGCTGCCACCGGCCGCAGCGTGGTCGTCAACGGCCAGGGTACCGCCCCCGGCCTCGCCCGGCCGGAGGTGTTTGCCAAGGCTGGTGTCATTCCCGGCAACGGCCCCAACGGCGGCACTATCCCGGCGGTGGTCGATGCCATGGCGCTGGCGCTGCAGTTCAACGGCACCATGAGCCTGGCGCAGGTGATGCAGCCCGCCATCGAGCTGGCCGATGGCTTCGTGATGTACAATTTCCTCGCCGAGGTGTTCGCCAGCCAGCAGCAGGCGACATCGCAGTGGGATTGGGCGCGCCGCACCTATTATCCGGATGGCACGCCGCCGCAGACCGGCCAGATTTTCCGCCAGCCCAATCTCGCCCGCACGCTGCGGATCATCGCCGAGGCGGACCGCGCCACGCTGGCCCGCACGAAAGACCGGGTGAAGGCGATCCAGGCCGGCCGTGACGCCTTCTACACCGGCGACATCGCCCGGCGCATGGCGGCCGCCGTGGAGGCCGATGGCGGCCTCATCCGCTATGCCGATCTTGCCGGTTACAAGGGGAAGCTCGAAACACCCGCCGCTGTGGACGTGTTCGGCCACCGCGTGCTGAAGGGCGGCTTCTGGAGCCAGGGCCCGGCGCTGCTGCTGGCGCTCAACATTGCTGAAGCCGGCGGCATCGCCGGGATGCCTGCAGGTTCGGAGCTCTATCTCCACACACTGGCCGAAAGCATCAAGCTGGCGTTTGACGATCGCAACATGTTCTTTGGCGATCCCGATTTCGCCGATGTGCCGGGCAAGGGACTGCTGTCAAAATCCTATGCCGCCGAGCGCGCGAAGCAGATCGGGCCGATGGCCTCGCTCGAGCACCGCTATGGCAATCCCTGGGCGCACGAAGGCCGGGCGCGGGCAACGCCGAACTTCACGCCCCACATGCTGTCGCCGCCATCCGGCCCGATCGCCGACACCACCGCCATCGAAGTGGTGGATGCCAAGGGCAATCTGTTCAGCTGCACGCCCTCATCCGGCTGGCTGCTCGGCGGCGCCTATGTGGCGGGTGATACCGGCGTGCCGATGAGCAATCGGCTGACCATCTTCGATCTTGATGCGACCAGCCCCAATGTGCTGGCCCCCGGCAAGCGCCCGCGCACGACGCTGACGCCCACGCTGGTGCTGAAAGACAGCAAGCCCTTCCTCGCCATCGGCACGCCCGGTGGCGACAATCAGGACCAGCAGATCATGAACGTGCTGCTGCGTGTGCTGATCCACAATCAGCCGCTGCAGGCCGCGATCGAGGAGCCGCGCATCAACAGCAACCATTTCCACAACAGCTTCAGCATCAAGAAGGACGAGCCCGGCGTGCTGGAAATCGAAAACCGGGTGCCCAGTGCAGTGCGTGATGGGCTGGCGGCGCGCGGCCACAAGCTGACCGTGCTCGGCCCCTACGGTGTCTCCACCGGCGTGGTGGCGGCCGGTATGGTTCCGGGCACGGGCACGTTGCGCGGCGCCGCCGATGTCCGCCGCGAACGCTACGTGTTCGGCTGGTAAGGTTCAGCTCAGCCCCTCGATTCGCCCTTCGCTGTCGAGATGGATGCCGATGGCCGATGGCTGCTTGGGCAGGCCCGGCATGGTGGCGATTTCGCCGGCGAGCGCGACGATGAAACCGGCGCCGGCCGCCAGCCGCAGCTCGCGGATGGGCAGGTCGTGGCCGAACACCGCGCCGCGCACTTTTTCGTCCGCGGTGAAGCTGTAGGGCGTCTTGGCGAGGCACACCGGCAGGTTGGCCAGGCCTTCGTGGCGGAGCGCGGCGAGCTGCTTCTGTGCGGCCGGGGACAAGGTGACCTGGGCGGCGCGGTGGATGCGGGTGGCCACGATGGTGAGCGCGTCAAACACGTCGGTGCCGGTGGCATAGAGCGGGGTGAAGCTGGCGTGCGGGTCTGTATTGGCGTCGGCCAGGGCGGCGACGCTGCGGGCCAACTCCTCCGCACCGGCCGGGCCGTCGGCCCAGTGGCTGCACAAATGGGCGGCGACGCCCAGCACGTTGTGGCAGCAGGTGAGCACCTGTTGCTGCTCTTCCGGCCGATCGTTGCTGAAAGCGTTGATGGCCACGGCGACGGGCAGGCCCAGCGCCTGCAGGTTCTCGACATGGCGGGCCAGTACCTCGAGGCCGCGATCAAGGGCGGCCGCGTCGGCATTTCCCAGATCGGCCAGCGCCATGCCGCCATGATATTTGAGCGCCCGTACCGTCGCCACCACAACGGCTACGGCCGGGGCGAGTCCGGCGGAGCGGCACTTGATATGGGCGAATTTCTCCGCGCCCAGATCGGCGCCGAACCCGGCTTCGGTCACGGCGAATTCGCCCAGCGCCAGCGCGGCGCGGGTGGCGATCACCGAGTTGCAGCCGTGGGCGATGTTGGCGAACGGCCCGCCGTGGATGAGGGCAGGGGAGCCGTGGATGGACTGCACCACATTGGGCTGCATCGCATCAAGCAGCAGCGCCGCCATGGCGCCGGCCGCGCCGATGTCACCGGCCGTCACCGGATTGCCGGCGGTATCCTTGGCCACCCGGATGCGGGCGAGGCGGGCCTGCAGATCGGTCACGTCATCGGCAAGGCACAGGATGGCCATCACTTCAGAAGCGACCGTGATATCGAACCCGGTTTCGCGCAGCGGGTGGTTGCCGGTGCCCATGCCGGAAACGATCTGGCGCAGGGCGCGGTCGTTCATGTCCAGCACGCGCCGCCAGGTGACCGTCCGTGGGTTGATGGCGGCGCCCGATGGCATTGGCGTTGCGAAATGCACCGCATTGTCGATCATCGCGGCGAGCAGATTATGGGCCGAGGTGATGGCGTGGAAATCGCCGGTGAAGTGCAGGTTGATCTTCTCCATCGGCAACACCTGCGCCTGGCCGCCGCCGGTGGCGCCGCCCTTGCGGCCGAACACCGGGCCGAGCGACGGCTCGCGCAGCGCGATCACGGCGCGCCGTCCGATGCGGTTGAGGGCATCAGCGAGGCCCACGGTTGTGGTGGTCTTGCCTTCCCCCGCCGGCGTTGGGTTCACCGCCGTCACCAGGACCAGCTTGCCCGGCACCCGCTGGTCACATTCCGCCAGCGTTTTAGCCGCTATTTTCGCGATATGGTGCCCATAGGGTTCGATGTCGGTTTCCGCCAGGCCCAGGCCGGCTGCGATCTCCCGGATGGGGCGCAATGTCGCTGCCCGCGCGATTTCAATGTCCGTCGCCATGATTCCCTGCCATAAACCCTATATTAGACTTGCCTGATGTCTCTCGCCTGCACGCACCATAGCCGGTGCAATGCAGCAGGGAAGGAGCAATATGTTCGATCAGTTCGACGCCCTGTCGTTGGCCCGCTTCCAGTTCGCCTTCACCGTTTCGTTCCACTTCATCTTCCCGGCTTTCTCGATCGGGTTGGCCAGCTATCTTGCTGTTCTGGAAGGGCTTTGGCTGAAGACGGGCCGCGATGTCTATCTGCAGCTGTTCAATTACTGGCTGAAGATCTTTGCCATCGCCTTTGGCATGGGTGTCGTGTCGGGTATCGTCATGGCCTATCAGTTCGGATCAAACTGGTCGGCCTTTTCGGACAAGGCTGGCCCCGTCATTGGCCCGTTGATGGCCTATGAAGTGCTGTCCGCCTTCTTTCTCGAATCGGGTTTTCTGGGTGTCATGCTGTTCGGGCTCGATCGGGTCGGCAAGAAACTCCATTTCATGGCCACCTGCCTGGTCGCCATCGGCACCAGCATCTCGGCCTTCTGGATCATTGCGGTCAACAGCTGGATGCAGACGCCGCAAGGCTATGCCATTGCGCCTAATGGACAATTTTACGCAACAGACTGGTGGCTGGTGGTGTTCAACCCGTCCATGCCCTACCGCCTCGCCCACACGCTGCTGGGCGCCTATCTCACCACCGCGCTGGTGGTGGGCGCTGTTGGCGCCTGGCATCTGCTGAAGGATCGCAAGCTCGGCCGCGCTGCGCAGCCGGCAACGAAGATCATGTTTGCCATGGCGATGGGGATGGTGGCCGTCACCGCGCCACTGCAGGTGCTGGCCGGGCATGAGCATGGCGTCAACACGTTGCAGCATCAGCCGGCCAAGATCGCCGCGATGGAAGGCCATTATGAAAGCCACGATCGTGCTGCGCCCTTGATCCTGTTCGGCGTGCCCGATGATGCCGCTCAGGTGATGCACTACAAGCTGGAGGTGCCGGCGCTCGGCAGCCTGGTGCTGCAGCATGATATCGAGGCGGCCACCACGGGCCTTGACAAGGTGCCCCCTCAGAACCGCGCCAAGGTCGCCTTTCCCTTCTATGCCTTCCGCGTGATGGTGGGCCTTGGCGTGCTGATGCTGCTGCTCGGCGGCTGGGCGGCGTTCAATGGCTGGCGCGGGCGGTTGTTCGAAAATGTCTGGCAGCAGCGGCTGGCATTGGCGATGGGCCCGGCGGGCTTTGTCGCGGTGCTCGCCGGCTGGATCACCACGGAAACCGGTCGCCAGCCCTTCACGATCTTTGGCCTGCTGCGCACCGCCGAAAGCGCCTCGCCGTTGGCGGCGCCCGCCGTGGCGGCCTCGCTGATCGCCTTCATCATCGTCTATTTCTTCGTGTTTGGGGTGGGCACCTTGTTCATCATCAAGCTGATGGCGACCGAGCCCACCCCCGGTGAACCCGAAGCGTCCGATGAAGAGGCCGTCGAAGTCGGCAGCCTGCCGCCTGAAGCGGCCATCGGCCTGCAGCCAGCGGAGTAAGGCAGATGGCGCCCGATCCCATTCTGACGCTGGTCTGGGCCGGCATCATCGGCCTGGCCATCTTCATCTATGTCGTCACCGACGGCTTTGATCTGGGCATCGGCATCTTGTTCCCGACGATGGCACCGGGGGTCGAGCGCGAAACGGCGATCGCCACCATCAAGCCGGTGTGGGACGCCAATCAGACCTGGCTAGTGCTGGGCGGCGGCGGCGTCTTTGCGGCCTTCCCCTTGGCTTATGCCATATTGATGCCAGCGGTTTATGCTCCGCTGATCGCCATGCTGCTGGGCCTGATCTTCCGCGGTGTCGCCTTCAAATATCGGGCGCGCACCAGCCGCATCTGGCTGTGGGATTTCGCCTTCTTTGCCGGCTCCACGCTGGCGGCCTTCGCCCAGGGGGTGATTTTGGGCGCGGTGCTGCAAGGCGTGCAAGTATCGGGCCGCAGCTATGCCGGCGGCTGGTGGGATTGGCTGTCGCCCTTCTCGCTGCTCACCGGCGCGTCGGTGGTGGCGGCCTATGCGCTGCTCGGCGCCTGCTGGCTGATCTGGCGTACGGAAGGGGCCGTGCAGGATCACGCCTTTCGCATGGCCTGGCGCGGCGGTGCGGCCAGCATTGCCGCCATCGCGGCGGTCAGCCTCGCGACCCCGTTCCTCAGTCATGATTATTTCAGCCGCTGGTTCGAAACCCCGGGGATCTATTTCTCGGCGCCGGTGCCGATCCTGCTGGCCATCACCGGCCTGATGTTCATCCGCGCCCTCAAGCGCCGAGCCGAAGTCGCCCCCTTCCTGCTCGCCGAACTGCTGTTCCTGCTCACCTTCATCGGGCTGGGCATCTCGATCTTCCCGTGGGCGGTGCCGGGGCAGGTGACGATCTGGCAGGCGGCCACCGCGAGTAACGCGCAAAGCTTCATGCTGGTTGGCATTGGCCTGCTGCTTCCGGTGATACTGGGTTACACGGTCTATGGCTATTGGCTGTTCCGCGGCAAGGTCGGGGCCGAAGGCTATGCCTGAACCCCAAGCACCGCTGCCGCGCCGTCTGGCCTGGTTTGTGGGCCTCTGGGCGGCCGGTGTTGGCGTTGTGGGCGCCGTCGGCCTGCTGCTCCGCACCTGGCTGCTGGGTTGAAATTGCCGCCAACCTTGGGTGCGATTGCCCCGAAACGGGCGGCTATAAAAATAAACATGTCTCTGAATGGTTACATTTTGCCTTGCGATATCGTTAACGCCGCGTAAATTTAGCCCCTGTTAAAGATGCGACTCGAATGCATCGACACAGGCAGAATCAGTCGGCTGTGACTACGGCGGGCTTGGGGGCAACAGCTCCCTCTGCAAGGGGCGCGTGTACAGGAGGGGCGTATGGTTGTGGGTACGACGGCCGCCACGGTAATTGTGGGCATTTTCATCTTCCTGTGCGTGTTCAATTTTCTACCGGCCTGCGTCGCCTATGTGAACCGCCACCCCGATCGCCATCTGCTTGCGGCCCTTAACGTCATCTCGCTGTTTTCCTTTGCACTTTGGATCGCGCTGATGGCTTGGGCGGCGTCCGGCACCAGCAGCCATCCGATGATCCAGCGCTTTGTCGGCTCACCGCAGCGTCGCCGCCGTCTCTTGGCCTCTGTCTCGGCCCTGGTGCTGGCCGGCTTTGCTACCACGGCGGTATCGCTCAACCTCGCCTGACTGCGCTGGCGGCGTGAAATCCGCCGCCTGCTGCTTTCCATCTGTCGGCACACACGCCATTGCTGCCTTGCACTCCGGATTGTGCCTGCTATAGGCGGGCGCTCGTTTCCCGAGTGCGGGCGTGGCGGAATTGGTAGACGCGCTGGATTTAGGTTCCAGTGTCGAAAGACGTGGGGGTTCGAGTCCCTTCGCCCGCACCATCCTGCCGCTGGCCGTCCGGGCCAAACTCGCCAGAATTTCAACTTTCAACACGACGGATTCTTCGATGCAGATTGCCGAAATCACCAACCAGGGCCTGCGCCGCGCTTATTCGCTGGTGATCCCGGCCGATGTCATTGCCGCGCGCCTGAATGCACGCCTGGCCGAAGTGTCCAAGACCATCAAGATGCCGGGCTTCCGTCCGGGCAAGGTGCCGGCCAATCTCGTCAAGAAGATGCACGGCCCAGCCTTGCGTGGTGAAGCGCTGCAGGCGGCGCTGAACGATGGCGTCAACAAGGTGATTGCCGATCACGGCCTGCGCCCGGCGACCCAGCCGCAGGTGGATGTGGATGGCGAACTGCCGGAAGAGGGCGATGCCCGCTTCACCGTCAGTATGGAAATCCTGCCGACCATCGACGATGTGAAGGCCGAGGACCTGGCGCTGGAAAAGCTGGTCGTGCCGGCTGACGATGCCGCCCTGGATGCCGCGATTGCCCGGCTGGCGGAATCGGCCCAGCGCAGCGAACCGGCCCCGGCCAAGCACAAGGCCAAGACCGGCGATACCGTCGTCATCGATTTCGAAGGCAAGGTGGATGGCGTGCCGTTCGATGGCGGCAAGGGCGAAGGCATGCGGGTCAAGATCGGCTCCGGCCAGCTCATCCCCGGCTTTGAAGACCAGCTGATCGGTGCCAAGGCCAACGAACAGCGCACCCTGAAGGTGACCTTCCCGGCCGATTACGGCGCTGCCAATCTGGCCGGCAAGCCGGCCGAGTTCGATGTGACGGTGACCGGTGTGGAAGTGCCGGCCGAAACTGCCATCGACGATGAATTCGCCAAGGGCTTCGGTCTCGACAGCCTGGATGCCCTGAAGGAAATCCTGAAGGATCAGCTCGATGCTGAACTGGGTACGCTGTCGCGCACCTACCTGAAGCGCAAGCTGCTCGACACGCTGGCCGCCCGCCATGATTTCGACGTGCCGGAATCGATGGTGGATGCCGAGTTCGAGCAGATCTGGCAGACGCTGGAAGGCGAAGCCGCCCGTGAAGTCGATCCGGAAGCTGCCCGCGCCGAGATCGAAGCCGAGCGCGAGGATTATCGCCGCATCGCCGTGCGCCGCGTGCGGCTCGGCCTGCTGCTCTCCGAAATCGGCCAGCGCAACGGTGTGAACGTCAGCCAGGCCGAAATGAACCGCCTGATCGGCCAGGAAGCCGCGCGCTATGCCCCGGCCGAACAGCAGAAGGTGGTGAAATTCTTCCAGGAAAACGCCATGGCCGCCATGCAGCTGCGCGCGCCGCTGTATGAAGACAAGGTGGTGGACTTCCTGATCGGCAAGTCGGAAATCACCGAACGCGCCGTGACCCGCGCCGAGCTGGAAGCCGCAATCGAGAGCGAAGACGAAACGCCGGGCGGCCACGTCCATGGCCCCGGCTGTGGCCATGATCATGACCATGACCATGCGCCGGCCAAGCCGAAGAAGGCGGCGGCCAAGAAGGCCAAGGCTGCCGAGGAACCGGCCGTTGAAGCCGAACCGGTGAAGAAGGCGCCCGCCAAGAAGGCTGCGGCCAAGAAGGCGGAAGCTGAAGAGGCTCCGGCCGCCGAAGCGGCTCCGGCCAAGGCTGCGGCGAAGAAGACCAAGAAGGCGTAAAGCCGCTCCGCACGGGGCCGTTTCCTTCTCCACGGTGTGATGGCTATTGCCATGGCGCCGCGTGGAAGGATGCGGCCCCATGCAGTTTCCCGGTCCTGGTGGCCTGCGCCTGATCCTGGCGCTCTTTGTCCTGCTTTCGCACCTGTCGTCGCTCAACATCGGGCGGCCCGCAGTGGTGCTTTTCTTCGTTATCTCAGGCTATTGGGTGTCGCGTCGCTGGCTGGAGTGCGGCGATGGCGCGATCGGTTTTGCTGCGACACGGCTGGCGCGGATCTGGCCGCTGTTTGCCCTGATCTCGGCGCTCACCTGGGCCCTGCAGGGCTGGCTTGGCTTGCCGCGCAGCCCGGATCTCGCCGCCGGCCTGCTGCTGCTGGGCAGTGCCAGCCGGGGGGACATGATTGTCAGCGTGGCGTGGTCGCTGGATCTCGAACTGCAATTCTACCTGTGCCTGCCGCTGTTGTGGCTGGCGGCGCGGCGGCTGCCGGGTTGGCAGCTCTGGCTGCTTGGCGCGCTGGCTTGGGGGCTGGGCATGTGGCTGATGGCCCGGGGTGCGTGGAGTTTCCTGCTGTATCTGCCGGCATTTGCGGCCGGCATGTGGCTGGCGGCTGGCAAATGGTGTCCGGCGGCTGGCGGCGTGTGGGCGGCGGCTGGCGCATTCGTGGCCATTGCGGCCGGCATGGCGATCTGGCCCGCAACCCGGCCGCTGCTGCTGAAAGGCCCGGGCCTGTCGCCCCTGGCCGAACAGCTTGGCCACCTGGTCTGGTCCTTGCTGCTGCTGCCGCTGGTTGCGCGCGTGCTGGCCGGCCCGTCCAGCCGGCGCGACCGGCAACTGGGCGATGCGTCCTATGCGCTCTATCTCGTCCACGCGCCGGTGATCATGGGGTTCGCGGCCGGATTGGCGCTGGACGGCATGGCGCTGAAGCTGGCGGCGCTGCCGGCCACCGCGCTGGCAACGCTTCTGGCCTGGCGGTGCATCGATGTGCCGCTGGAACGCGCCCGTCGTGGCGGTGAACCAATTGTCATACCCGGCTTTGCCCTCTTGAATTGGGCGCGCAAACGTCCGAACTAGGAGATCAAAGGAGTCTCACATGATTAACCCGACCGCCGGTCTCGTTCCCATCGTCATCGAAAGCTCGAACCGCGGCGAACGCAGCTTCGACATTTACTCGCGGCTGCTGCGTGATCGCATCGTGTTCGTGAACGGCCAGGTGGAAGACCATATGGCCTCGGTGATCGTGGCCCAGCTGCTGTTCCTCGAATCGGAAAATCCGAAAAAAGATATCTACATGTACATCAACTCGCCGGGCGGGGTGATCACGTCGGGCATGGCGATCTACGACACCATGCAATATATCCGGCCCAAGGTTGGCACGGTGTGCGTGGGCCAGGCCGCGTCGATGGGCAGCTTCCTGCTGGCCGCCGGTGAGCCGGGCATGCGCATCGCGCTGAAGAACGCCCGCATCATGGTGCACCAGCCGTCGGGCGGCGCCCAGGGCCAGGCCACCGATATCGAGATCCAGGCCCGCGAGATCCTGCGGATTCGCAGCATTCTCAACAATTTGTATGTCAAGCACACCGGCAAGGACCTCGCCACCATCGAACATGCGATGGAACGCGACAAGTTCATGAGCGCCGAGGAAGCCCAGGAATTCGGCATCATTGATGCCGTGATGGAAAAGCGCCCGGCCGCGAGCGAAGGCGAAGCCCAAGCGGCGTGAATCCGGTCTGGGGCAGGGCTGCACCACCATAATGGCGCGATCACCCCGCCGCGATTGTGACGCTTTGGTTGAAACCTGCCCTTGCGGCGGGCGCCGAATCGTCGCTACACTGCTAGGCCGGCGGCATGCCGGCGCGTATACTGTCGGCTATGGCGGG
>NZ_JAUMBI010000023.1:0-7509 GCF_032115815.1 Sandarakinorhabdus sp. | reverse complement strand
GCCTTGGCCGCACGCACATCGGGGGTATCGACAACGCCGGGATCTTCGGGGGGCGGCAACGCCCGCGCCGGCTGATCGGGCAGCTTGCCCCACAATTCGGTCATCCGCGCGTTGGCCGCGGCATCGCGGCGCTGGGCGTCGGCCAGCCGGGTCTGCGCCTGGGCAGCGGCAGCATCGGCCCGCGCCTTGTCGGCCGTGCTTTCGGCACCGGCGTCGGCGCGCTTGCCCACCATCATCGCCAGCCGCTCCAGCCGCTTGGCATGGCCCTTTGTGAGCTGCAGGCTGGCGCGAGCCGCGATGGCTTCGTGCCAGGCCCCCAGCAGCGCCACCAGCGCATCGGTGCGGGCTAGGTCATAATAGGCGCGGGCGCCGGTTTCGGCAGCCTGACCAGCCCGGATCCGGGCCGACGTTGCCCCCCAATCAACCAGAAGCTGGTTGACTGATCCGATGGCATCGGTGCGCCGGCGCGGCACCAAGCTTTCGAACTGCGTGCTTTGGCGCCGGAAATCGCGGGCGATGGTATCGGCGGTATTCACATCGACGCCCAACGTGGGAAACAGCCGGCTGCGGGCCTGCTGGGTCTGGGCGTCGGCAATGTTGATGCCTTCACGGCCTTCACCCACAGCCGGCAGGGCATCGGCCGCCGCGCGCAGGCGCATCGGCAGATCCACCACCGTCCGGGCCGCCAGCGCGGTTAGCCAAGCCTGATCGGCGGCCGCCAATGGTGCTGCAGCGCGGGTGGCCGGGGCAGGTCTGGCCTGGACCGGTGCTGCCTTGGCTGTAGGCACAGAGGCTGCCCTGGCCGGCGTGGCACCGGTTGCCTGGGCGGCAGCCAAGATCAGCAATGCGGCGGTTACACCCACCAAGCCCCCTCGAACCCGTGCTCGGCTTTTGCCTGCGCGCGTCCTCTGCGATGCGGTCTAACCACCATATATGTATTTGATAGCCGCAACGACGCGGCCGGGCAAGCAATGCAGCACACCTGACAGCATCCGGGAGCGCTTTTTCGAACCATGTCGACACCGTCAACATTTTCTTGGTGATAACTGTCATATGCGCTTCATTTACCAATTTTAACTGACGTAGAAGACCAATCTCAACCGTGGTGGATCCGATTCCCGGCTCGCCCGATCGGTTGCCTGTATTCGGGGGCGAATTATGTCGACAGCGCGTTTCCAGCTTTCCACGGGTGATTTCACACAGGATTGGAGCGCGGCCGCTGGCCTGCTCAGCATCGATAACTGGGATCTGTTGCCCAGCATCGTTGGCTATCGCGGGGACGATCTGGTTGGAGGAACCGGTGCTGATCCGCGCACCATCACCAGTGCCGCATCGTCGGAAGGTGTGGTCGATTATTTCAGCTCGGCCAGCGGCAATCCGTCGGCCGGCGGGGTGTTGCTGGCGACACTGACCAATCCAACCATCGCGCTGAACGGCTCCGGCACGGCTGACGCGCCGTCGATCGCGCTCTATCTCGATTCCGTTGGCCGGCAGGATATCCGTTTCCGCGCGAACATCCGCGATATCGATGCTTCGGCCGACAACGCCATCCAGCAGGTAGCGGTGCAATGGCGCGTGGCCGGCAGCAGCTGGAACAACGTCGCCTATGTCGCCGATGCCACCACCGCTAACGCCGACACGCAGCTGACACCGATCGATGTGACGCTGCCGGCCGGCGCAAACGACAGCGCCAGCCTGGAAATCCGCATCATAACCACCAACGCTGCCGGCAACGATGAAGCTGTCGGCATCGATGATATCATCGTGTCGTCCATCCCGCTCGTCGGAGGCGATACTATCGCGCCGGTACTGGTTGGTTCCAATCCGACTGATCCCGACGATGGCGCCACCGCCGTGCCGGTGGCCAGCGATATCGTGCTGCGGTTCAGCGAAACCGTGGTGGCTGGCGCTGGCAGCTTCACCCTCTCGAACGGCAGCGATGTCCGGGTCATCGCGGTCACCGACAGCCAGGTGACGATCAGCGGCAGCACCGTCACCATCAACCCCAGCACCGATCTGGTGGCCGGCACGACCTACACGCTCACCGCGCCGGCCGGCATCCTGGAAGACGCTACGGGCAATGATTTTGGCGGTATCGCGGCTGGCGTGCTGGATTTCACCACGGTGCAGCCGCTGCAGTTGCGCACCATCGGCGAAATCCAGGGCCTTGGCCACACCAGCGCCTTCGTTGGCCAGGTGGTGCAGACCGAAGGCGTGGTGACGGCCCTTGATACCAATGGTTACTATATCCAGTCTGCGCTGGGTGCTTCGGATGGCAATGCCAACACCTCTGATGGCATCTTCGTGTTCACCAACAGCGCCCCCACGTTCGCGCTTGGCCAGTTGGTACGGGTCACGGCAACGGTGTCTGAATTCCGCCCTGGCGGCGATAGCCGTAACCTCACCATTACTCAGCTGACCAGCCCGTCGGCGCTCAACCTCGGTACAGCGGTGGCGGAAAGCGTCACCATCGGCACGGGCGGCCGGCTGCCGCCCACCCAGATCATCGATAACGATGGCTTCGGCACCTATGATCCCGATCAGGACGGCATCGATTTCTGGGAATCGCTGGAAGGGATGCTGATCACGCTCGATACGCCGATCGCCATTTCCAACACCAACAGCTTTGGCGAAACCTATATTGCGGTGTCGGGTGGCGCCGGCTCAACGGGCCAGTCTGCCGGCGGCGGACTCACCATTTCAGCGACCGACAACAATCCGGAGCGCATTCAGCTCGATAACGACAACGGGCTGTTCGCCGGCTTCAGCAACCAGTTTTCCATCGGCGATCGCCTGTCCAACGTGACCGGCGTTGTCTCCTACAGCTTCCAGTCCTTTGAAGTGCTGGTGACGCAGGCCGTGACGACGACGCTCGACGTGACGGCCACCAAGGAAGTCACCACCCTGGCCGAAGCCGCGGACAAATTGTCGGTGGCCAGCTACAACGTTGAAAACCTGTCGGCCAACGACAGCCCGGCCAAGCTTGCCAGCCTGGCCAGCGACATTGTCACCAACCTGAAATCGCCCGACATCATTGGCGTGCAGGAAATCCAGGATGCCGATGGTGCCGGGAATGGAACCGATCTGTCGGGCGCGGCCACGGCGGCAGCGCTGATCGCGGCCATCCAGGCCGCCGGTGGCCCGACCTATGCCTATGTCGAAATCGCGCCGTCGGCGCCGGGCACCACCGGTGGGGAGCCCGGCGGCAATATCCGCAACGGCTTCTTCTATGATCCGGCCCGCGTGTCGCTTGTGGCGGGCTCGGTTGAACTGATCGACGGCCCGGCCTTTACAGGTTCGCGTCGTCCGCTGGCAGCCACGTTCGAATTCAACGGCGAGGCCATTACGCTGGTCAACGTGCACTTCACCTCGCGCGGCGGTTCCGATGCCTTGTGGGGTGCCATCCAGCCGCCGGCTAACGCCGCCGATGCTGCCCGCACGGCGCAGGGTGAAGCGGTGCGCGCCTGGATCGATGCGCGTGCCACCACCGGGAGCCAGGCCAATATTGCCGTGCTCGGCGATTTCAACGGCTTTACCTGGGAAGGCGGCATCGGCGCGCTCACCCGCGGCGGGCTGATGCAGAATCTTTCGGATCTGCTGCCGGAGGCCGAGCGCTATTCCTACCAGTTCGATGGCAACAACCAGCAGTTGGATCACATCGTCGCCACCGGCAGCCTGTTTGCCCGCGCCGAATTCGACGCCGTTCACATCAACAGCCAGTTGCTCGAAGCCCAGCAGATATCCACCGATCACGATGCTGCACTGGCGCTGTTCACCGTGCCGGTGCGCATCCCCGGCACCATTGGTGCTGATACAATCAACGGCACGGCCGCTTCCGAGATCATCAACGCGCTGGCCGGCAACGACCGCGTGTTCGCTGGCGCCGGCAACGACACCGTGTTCGGCGGCGACGGCGCCGATACCATTCAGGGCGGCGCCGGCAGCAACCGCCTGTTCGGCGATGCCGGCAACGATACATTCGGTGGCGATACCGTGGCCGGCGTGCATGTCGTCAGTGGCGGCCTGGGCCAGGACACGTTCCTGGTGACGTCGGCCGGCGAAGCAGTGACGATCAATCTCGCCACCGGTTTTGTGACCGGCGGCTATGCCAGCGGCTCCACGCTGTTGTCGGTCGAGGCTGTAAGTGCCCGCAACGGCAATTTCGCGGTCGAGATTATCGGCACGGCCGCAGCCGAAACCTTCACCGGTGGCCGCCAGGCCGACACGCTGAATGGTGGCGGCGGCAACGACCGGCTGATCGGCGGTCGCGGCGGCGACATGCTGAGCGGCGGTGCCGGTAACGACAGTTTCGTGTTTGCGCGCGGCGAAGTCGATGGTGACATCATCCTGGATTTCCAGGGCGCTGGCGTGGCCGGCGGCGACGTGCTGGTGCTGAGCGGTTTCGGTGTGGGCGCCACGCTCAGCAATGTCGGCGAGATCTGGACGGTCACCTATGGCGGCGGCCTCAGCGAAAGCTTCGAGATTGCCGGCGTGACCAGCCTTGGTGCGGGCGATGTGATCTTCGGCTGATGCAAGAGCGTGGCGGCCCGTTCCGGCCGCCACGCCAGATCAGCCGGCAGTGACCACCGTCTGCTCAATGGCGCCAAAGATGCTGTGGTGCTTTTCGTCCAGCATCTCGATGCGCACCACGTCGCCGGGGCTGAGCCAGGGCGTTGTCGGCGCGCCCGACAGGATGGTTTCGACCATGCGCTGTTCGGCAATGCAGGCATAGCCGTGGCCACCGTGGGCGCAGGGTTTACCGGGGCCGCCATCGGCATCGCGGTTGGATACGGTGCCCGAACCGATGATGCTGCCGGCGCCGATGGCCCGCGTCTTGGCGAGATGGGCGATCAGCGTGCCGAAATCGAAGGTCATGTCGATATGGGTTTCGACGCGGCCGAACGCCTGGCCGTTAAGATCGACATTGAGCGTGCCGATCAGCTTGCCATCCTGCCAACGTTCTCCCAGCGCCGCCGGTGACACCAGCACGGGTGACAGGGCCGAAGCGGGCTTGGACTGAACAAAGCCGAAGCCCTTGGCCAGTTCATCGGGGATCAGGCCGCGCAGCGAGATATCGTTGACCAGGCCCACCAGGCGAATGGCCTCCAGCGCTTCCTCGCGGCTGGCGCCCTGGCGCACATCGCCGGTGACGACCACGACTTCGGCTTCGAGATCGAGGCCCCAGGCCGGATCGTGGAAGGCGATGGGTTCGCGCGGGCACAAGAAATGGTCGCTGCCGCCCTGATACATCAGGGGGTCGTTCCAGAAGCTTTCCGGCAGTTCCGCGCCGCGCGCCCGGCGGACCAGTTCGACATGGTTCACATAGGCCGAACCATCCGCCCACTGAAAGGCCCGCGGCAACGGTGCTGCAGCCGCGCGTTCGTGGAATCGCGCATGTGGCACGGCATCGTGTGCCAGTGACAGCGCCACCCCTTCCAGCACCAGAGCGGCATGATCCCAATCATCCAGCACCGATTGCAGCGTGGGATACATGGGCGGCGGCGCGGCGCACCAGGCCAGATCATCAGAGACAACGACGAGGCGGCCATCGCGGCCGGATTTCAAGGAGGCAAGCTTCATGCCCGCAAAGCTGAACCCGTTTGTCGCGGCTGGCAAGCCTTGGCGCAGCGGCCACTGGCGGTTAAAGCAGGGCAACAAGAGGAGTTTCGATCATGGCCACTGCAGCTGCCACCGATGTTCAGCATTTCGCGCCCAAGTGGCCCAAGTTCGATTGGGAAGACCCGCTGCTGCTGGCCAGTCAGCTGACCGAAGAAGAGACGATGGTGCGCGATGCGTCGCGGGCCTTCTGCGATGCCGAACTGATGCCGGTGGTGAAGCTGGCCAACCGCAACGAGACATTCGATCCGGCGCTGATGAAGAAGTTCGGCGCTGCCGGCCTGCTCGGGCCCACCATCAAGGGTTATGGCTGCGCTGGCACATCCTATGTCGCCTATGGCCTGATCGCGCGCGAGGTGGAGCGGGTGGATTCGGCCTATCGTTCGGCCATGAGCGTGCAGTCGAGCCTCGTGATGTATCCGATCTATGCTTACGGCTCCGAAGCGCAGCGTGAGCGCTATCTGCCGGGCCTGGCCAGCGGCGAACTCATCGGTTGCTTCGGCCTGACCGAACCGGATGCCGGTTCCGATCCGGCCGGCATGAAGACCCGCGCGAAGAAAGTGCAGGGCGGCTGGCTGCTCAGCGGCGCCAAGATGTGGATCACCAATTCGCCGCTGGCCGATGTGGCGGTGGTGTGGGCCAAGTGTGAGGACGACAAGATCCGCGGCTTCATCGTCGAACGCGGCGATGCAGGCTTCTCGACCCCCAAGATCGAAGGCAAATTCTCCCTGCGCGCCGGGGTGACGGGCGAGATCGTGCTGGCCGATGTGCATCTGCCCGAAGAGCGCATCCTGAAGGGCGTTGAGGGCCTGGCCGGGCCGTTCGGTTGCCTGAACAACGCGCGCTTCGGCATTGCCTGGGGCGCGATGGGCGCTGCGGAATGGTGCTGGCATGCCGCCCGGCAGTATACGCTGGACCGCAAGCAATTCGGCCGGCCGCTGGCAGCAACGCAGCTGATCCAGAAGAAGCTGGCCGATATGCAGACCGAAATCACGCTTGGTCTCTGCGCGGCGCTGGCCGCCGGCCGCCTGATGGACGAAAAGCGCCTGGCACCGGAAGCCATCTCGCTGCTGAAGCGCAACAATTGCGGCAAGGCGCTCGATATCGCCCGCGTCGCCCGCGACATGCACGGCGGCAACGGCGTTTCCGACGAATATGGCGTGATCCGGCACGTGATGAACCTGGAAGCCGTGAACACCTATGAAGGCACGCACGACGTCCACGCGCTGATCCTGGGTCGCGCCCAGACCGGGCTGCAGGCGTTCTTCTAAATCCGGATCGGCAGCGCTGTCGTGCTCTTCACTTCATCGAGGATGATGGAGGAGCGCGCGGTCGCCACCTCTGGCGCGGCCAGGATGCGGTGAGACAGCAGCTGGTTGAAACTGGCCAGATCGCGGGTGGCGACCTTCAGGATCAGATCGGCCTCGCCGGTCAGCTTGTGGCACTCCATCACTTCATCCAGTTCAAGGATGCGGGCGCGGAATGCTTCGGCCGCTTCGGGCGAGTGGCTCTTCATGGTGAGCAGCACATAGGCCATCAGGCCGACGCCGACCGCCGCCGGATCGAGCACGGCGCGGAAGCCGCGGACATGGCCGGCCTTTTTCAGCGCCGCCATCCGGCGCGAACATTGCGAGGCAGACAGGTGGATGGCTTCGCCCATTTCCACCGGGCCGATATCGCCGCGCTCCTGCCACAGTGCCAGGATCTTCAGGTCAAAACCGTCAAGCATGAATGAATAGTGCGGGTTTGGGCCCATTTGTGCAAGACCTGTGCGCCGATCAAGGCCGAGCGGTGCCCCGCGTGTCCGGTGCCGTTGCGCAGGTGATTTCGGCATTGTCGTGGAGGCAGCGGCCCGGCACCCAATCGATGATCCGGCCGGGTTGGAACTGGGCG
>NZ_JAUMBI010000022.1:0-29245 GCF_032115815.1 Sandarakinorhabdus sp. | reverse complement strand
ATACGGAATTGGGCTCCACCCGTCGTCCGAGACTCCAGTCGCCGTCGTTCTCAAGACGGGCGGGAAGTCCGGCACGTCCAGCCCCCTGATCCTGAAGCCGGGTCAGGTCTACTTCCCGTCCGGGACGGAGCGCGGCCTTGGCTTCTCCGGGCTCTCGTTCGGCCTGCCTTTTGGCTGGCTGGGCGGGGGCATGGCGACGCTGATCATCTACCAAGTGCCGTCTGCGAAGAGCGCGTGGGATACGAACGCGGAGCTGATCTTCCACCGGCACCGCATGAAGGTCTACGCGCCCGGCGCGCTGGAAGCCGCTCCGCATGGCTGGATGGCCACGGTACAGGTGGAACCCGGCAAGGAACGCGCCGTCGCCCGTGCGCTTTCGGCCAGCTTCCCCACCGCTTCGGTGGTGCGCGTGAAGGATGTGATCGGCCAGGTGCAGACATTGCTGGGCCAGCTTTCCGCCGCCATCCGCGCGGCGGCCAGCGTCACCGTTGCGGCGGGCATTGCCGTGCTGGTCGGCGCGTTGGCCGCGGGCGCGCGGGCGCGCACCTATGATGCGGTGTTGCTGAAGCTGCTGGGCGCGACGCGCGGCCAGGTGGCGGCGGCGACCCTGGCCGAATATGGCCTGCTCGCGGCCATCGTTTCGGGTCTGGCGCTGGTTCTGGGCAGTGCGGCGGGCTGGTTCGTCGTCACCCAGATCTTCAAGCTGGACTGGACGCCAGATTGGCCGCGCGTGCTGATCACCGTGGGTGTGGGCGCCGTTGTCACCGTCGTGCTCGGGCTCGCCGGCAACTGGCGGGCGCTGTCGGCCCGGCCTGCGGCGGTGCTGCGACAGTTGTGATTGCGCCGGCGTAACGTTCGGTCATTGAAAATTCAGGCGGGATGCCCGATATTGGCTGTGTCGTCGGCCATTTGCCGACCACAGGAGGAATTTTACGATGGCCAATAATGTGGACCCCCGGCTTGCTGCCTTCCGGGCCCAGGCCCAAGGCGAAGCCGGCTTTGATGCCGGCCTGCGCAGCTACATGCTGTCGATCTACAACTATATGGCGTCAGGCGTGCTGCTCACCGGCATCGTCGCGCTGCTGGTTTATTCGACGCCGGCGCTGTTTGCGGTATTCTTCAATCAGGTCGGTTCGCCCACCATCCTGGGCTGGGTGGCGATGCTGTCACCGCTCGCCATCATCCTTGGCATGAACTTCGGCCTCAACCGCATGAGCGAGAGCACGCTGAAGGGCCTGTTCTGGGGCTTTGCCGCGCTGATGGGCGTGTCGATGAGCACCATCTTCGCCCGCTACACCGGCGCGTCGATCGCGCAGACCTTCTTCGTGACGGCCGCCAGCTTCGGCGCGCTCAGCCTCTATGGCTACACCACCAAGAAGGACCTGTCGGCGATGGGCCGCTTCCTGTTCATGGGCCTGATCGGTATTGTTATCGCGTCGATCGCCAACATCTTCATCGGCTCCAGCAGCCTGCAGCTGGCAGTGAACATCCTGGGCGTGCTGATCTTCGCTGGTCTCACCGCCTATGACACGCAGCGCCTGCGCGAGATGTACTACCAGGTGCAGGGCAGCGATTTCGCCGGCAAGGCTGCCGTGATGGGCGCCCTGACGCTGTACCTGAACTTCATCAACCTGTTCCAGTTCCTGCTCAGCTTCATGGGCAATCGCGACTGATCGGTTGAACTGACCAAAGTTAAGGCCCGGCGGGGAAACTCGCCGGGCCTTTTCTTTTGTGCAGGACATTCAGGCGGCAACAGCCGCCGCTTCGACCCAATCAATCCGGTCCTGCCCGAAGTGCATCTGCCCGGCGACAAAGCAGGTCGGCGCGCCGAACACGCCGCGCGCCACGGCAGCTTCGGTGTTGGTGATCAGGCGCTGCTTCACCTCCGGCTCCTGCGCCAGTGCCAGCAGGGCGGCAGCGTCATGGCCGGCTTCGGTCAGGGTGGCGGCTAGTATCTCGGCATCAGCCATGTTGCGGCCGTGCAGCCACATGCCGGCGAACAGCGTGTCGGTCACCGCTTCGAAGCGTTCGTCGCCCTGAAGGCCGGCCAGAATGCGCATCAGCGTGATGGTATTGACCGGGAAATAAGGATTGTTGCCCAGCGCTATGCCATCGCGGGCCGCCCAGCGTTGCATGTCCTCGTTCATCCAGCGGCCCTTGGCGACGACCACGCCGGGCGGGCTGCCACCGGTGGCCTTGAACACGCCGCCCAGCAGGATGGGAACCGGTACCAGTGTCGCCCCGGTGCGCGCAGCCACCTTTTTCAGGCGATGCCAGGCAAGATAGGCCGTGGGCGAACCGACGTCGAAAAGGAACTCGATGGGGTGGGGCATGGTCGTCTCCTTTACCAGCGTTCAATCCACGGCCGCAGATCCAGCTCGTGCGTCCAGGCGGAGCGGGGCTGGTGGTGCAGCCGCACATATTCGGCCGCGATGGCTTCGGGATCGAGGATGCCGTCCTCGCTCTTCAGGGCATAGCGGTCGGGGAAATTGCTGCGAATGAACTCGGTATCGATGGCGCCATCGATGATCGGGTGAACAACATGGATGCCCTTTGGCCCCAGTTCGCGCGCCATGGCCTGCGCCAGGCTCCTGAGCGCGAACTTGCCGCCGGAAAAACCGGCAAAGCCGGCCGAACCGCGCAGGGAAGCAGTGGCGCCGGTAAAGATGATCGTGCCCCGTCCGCGCGGCACCATGCGGCGGGCCGCTTCGCGCGCCGTGATGAAGCCGGCCAGCGCGCACATCTCCCAGATCTTGCGGTAGCGACGCACGGTCTCATCAAGGATGCTCATGGGGGAGTTGGCGCCGATGTTGAACACCAGCACCTCCACCGGGCCGATCTCGCGTTCGACCCGGTCGAAAAGGGCGATCATCGCGTCTTCATCGCGGGCATCGGCACCAATCGGCACACAGTGCCCGCCTTCATCGGCAATCCTTGCCGCCAGCGGGGCGAGGCCGTCGCCCGTGCGCCGCACCGGCACGGCAGTGAGGCCATCGCGGGCAAAGGCCGCCGCCACCGCACCGCCGGTGGCATCGCCGGCACCGATCACCACCGCCGCGCCGCTCATGCGCCAGTGCTCATGATCATGCAGGTGGCGATGCCGGTGGCCAGCAATTTGCCGTTTGCGTCCACCAATGTGCCACGCGCCGTCGCCAGCCGGCGCCCGCGTGACACCACGTCGCCACGCGCGGTCACCCGGCCGGTGGCGGGCGTGATGGCCCGCACGAAACTGACATGCAGATCGGTGGTGACGTAGCTTTCATCGGCGGAAAGCGTGGTGTGGACCGCGCAGCTCATTGCGCTGTCGAGCAGGGTGGCCGCAAATCCGCCGTGGACGATGCCGATGGGGTTGCCGTGCTGGCTGCCGGGGATGGCGTGCATGATCATCGTGCCTTCGCCAGCCTCGCCGCCATCCATCGCCATCAGTGCGCCCATGCCACTGCCGCCCTTGCCTGCGGCCAGCGCGCGCATCTGGGTGAGTCCGTCGGATTTCTCTGCAATTGCAGTCATTCTATGATCTCCAGACGTTCGTAGCTTTCATCCAGCAGGAAGCGCAGCGCCGCCAGCCGACCGCCACCCAGGCGCTGCTCCATCACATCCTGCGCGGCCTGCCAGCCGGTGTGCGCGGCGGCGCGGCGCTGGTGGCCGGCATCGGTGAGCCACACAAGGCGTCCGCGCCGGTCTTCAAGGTCGATCTCGATGCGTAGCAGGCCGTCGCTTGCCAGCGGTTTCACGAGCCGTGAGACAGTGGAAGCGTCCGCCGCCAGCCGTTCCGCCAGCGCACCGATGCCTAGTCCGCGCCGCCGGGACAGGCAGGCGAGCAGGCCGAACTGGCCAATGGTCAGTCCGTGAAGGTTGAGCGCGTCGTCATAGATCTGGCTGACCTGCCGCGACAGCCGCCGCACCTTGGCCGCTGTGCACAGCGCCGCCGGGCCGGGCGGCAGTGCGGAGGCAGGCGACTCGGGCGGGCTTATGCTCATGCCCGCAGAATAAAATGCAATTGCAGATAATCAACCGCCCGATTTCAGCAACGCTACCGTTCGCTGCCAGGCCAGATCGGCAGCCGCCTTGTCATAGCGGGCGGGCGAGGTGTCGTTGTTGAAGGCATGGTTGACGCCCGGATAGATGTGGGCTTCGAACCGGACGCCGGCAGCGGTGAGTGCGGCCTGCCAAGCGGGGCCCATGGCGTTGATCCGCTCATCCAGGCCAGCATAGTGCAGCAGCAGCCGCGCCTTCACCCGCGCCGCACCTGTCACATCCTGCGGCGCCGCGCCATAATAAGCCGCGCCGGCGCGCAGGGCCGGGCCGGCTGCGACCGCCAGGGCATTGACCATGCCGCCGCCCCAGCAGAAGCCGACCGCGCCTGGCACGCCCTTGCCCGGTGCTGCGGTCGCCAACCAGTTCAACGTGGCGACGCCATCGGCCACCGTTTGCTGGCGATCGAGCGCGCCGATCATGCTGCGGGCCTTGTCTTCGGCACTGGTCGTGCCGTCGCCCAGCGTTGGCGTGCCGCCGTTCGGTGCCAGGAAATCGGCTGCCAATGCCACCAATCCTTCGGCGGCCAAGCGGCGGGCAACATCGCGAATATGATCGTTAAGCCCGCGGTTTTCGTGGATGACGAGCGCGCGCGGCGCCGTGGCCGCGCCCTTGGCCGGCTGCGCGAGGTATCCCGCCATTTCCCGGCCGGCGCCGACGGAAAAGCGCACGTCGCCCACCTTAATGCGCGCATCATCAGCCGCCACCAGTGGCGCTGCATCGGCGCGCGCCGCAATCAGGCCGAGCAGGGCGTTGGCTGCCGCCGTGCCACCGGCCAGCCGCGCCATCTGGGCGACCATGTCCCGCCGGCTGATATCGCCGACATGGGTGAAGCGATCATAAAGGGCGATCATCGCCTGCGTCGGTTGATTTTCGCTCATCCTGCTTCTCCTGCGGCCAATTTCGCCAGTGCGGTGGGGGTGTCGATATCGACAAGGCACGCGGCCGATGGTGCCGCGATTTCGGTGACAGTGAAATCCCCCATCGCCGCCTTGCCGCCGGTATCGCCCGTCAGGGCCAGCAGCCGGGCAAAGGCCGCGCGCGGCCAGCGCACCGGGTGGCCGCGGCGACCGTCCCATAGCGGTACTACCAACTCGCCCGGTGCGGCCGCCAGCGCCGCGATCAGCGCGGGCTCCACGGCCGGCATGTCACCAAGGCAGATCAACGCTGCATCCCAATCGGCAGGCACGGCCGCGATGCCGGCAGCCAGGCTGTGCCCCATGCCGTCTGCCCAGTCTGGCGCAGCCACGAACTGCACATCATACCCGGCCAGAGCGGCGCGAACGGCCGCTTCATCATGGCCCAGCACCACGATCGGCGGTGGCAGCCCTGCGGCGGCAATGGCGTCCACCGCATGCGCCACCAGCGGCTTGCCGCGCCATGGTGCCAGCAATTTGTGGCCGGCGCCAAAGCGGCTGGAGCGGCCTGCGGCGAGCAACACGGCACCGACCCGGCGCGGTGCGCTGGCCACGGCGCGCGGCTCCGGCCGTTCGGCTTCGGGCAGCAGGCCGCCGTCACCCATGGCGGCGATCGTGTCTGCAGTAACGGCCAAGCCGGCGGCGAGGCGTTCCAGTACCAGATCGAAGCCGTTGCGCTTGGGGCTCTTGGCGCAGCCGGGCAGGCCGATCACCGGACGGCCCGCGAGCGTGCCCAGCACCAGCAGATTGCCCGGGTCCACCGGCATGCCCAGCCGCTCCACCGTGCCGCCTGCGGCCACGATGGCCTGTGGGATCACGTCGCCGCGATCGACCGTGGCGGACGCGCCAGCAACCAGCAGCAGATCGGTACTGCATCCGGCCAGGCGGGCCGCCAGCGCCGCCGTTTCGTGCGGGCAGGGCGGCAGCATCTCCATCCGGCTGCCCAGCGCCTTGATCCGCGCGGCGGTCACCCGCTCCAGCTTGGCGAGTGCCTTGGCGTTGGTGCCGGGCAGGGTGGTGGCGATCAGCGTGATCGACAGGGGCCGGAAGGCCGCCACCATCAGCGGGCGCGCGGCGGCGATGGCGGTGGTGAGAGCGCCGCCCGTGACGGCGTAATTGATCGTCTTGATGGTGGCGACAATGGCCCCCGCCGCTACCCGCGTGCCGCTGGGCAGGGCAGCGAGGGTGAGGGCTTCATCGACCGCGTTGACCGCCGCGACCATGCCGGGCGGGGCGGTGAACAGGCCAGCGGCGGTGGCGGCGAGATTGACCCGGCCATGCACCGGCGCCAACGCCGCCAGGCCCGCCCCGGCCAGCGCGGCGGCCAGCTGGGTGGCGGCGTCATCCTCGGCCACGTCGCCGGGTTCCAGCTGCGCGACGACCAGTTCGGCAAGGCCTGATGCAGAGGCATCGGTGAGATCGGCCGCGCTCAGAACATGGCCCTTGGGCAGCCGCCGGCGGCCGATCTGCTGCCCGTGCGCCAGCAACGCGCCTTCGGCCTGTGCCAAGGGAACCGGCCCGAATTTCATGTGGCCAGCGCGTTTCTCCACGCGGCGGTCATCTGCGCGGCGATGGAGAGCGCGATTTCGGCGGGGCCGGTGGCACCGATGGCAAGGCCGGCCGGGCCGTGGATACGGGCCAGATCATCCGGACCAAAGCCTTGCGCCGCCAGCCGTTCCAGCCGGCCGGCGTGATTCTTCCGGCTGCCCAACGCGGCGATATAATAGGCCGGCGAGCGCAGCGCCCCAGCCAGCGCCACATCATCGATCTTGGGATCATGGGTGAGCGCCACCACGGCGGAGGCCGGGTTGAGCACGCTCTCCAGCGCCTCGTCGGGCCAGCGGCGATCAAGCGCCAGCCCGGCAAAACGCGCATCGGCAGCAAATAATCCGCGCGGATCGATCACTGCCGGCACCACGCCCAGCGCATCGGCCAGTGGCACCAGCGCCTGCGCAATGTGCACGGCGCCGATGATGAACAGCCGGCGCGGCGGCGGATAGCGGCGCACGAACGGGCCGACTTCTCCGGTAACGGCGCGCCCGGTGGCGGGATCGCTGCTGATCGCCGCCATGCGTCCGGTAGATGTAGCCGCCAGTACATCGGCCACCAAGGCCGGAGGCAGGGCATCGGCGGCCAAGCGCTGCACCAGGATCGAAATGCGCCCGCCGCAGGCCAGGCCCGCCGTCCACGCCACCGTGTCGGCCACGCCGTAATCCAGCACCTCATGGCCTGCCTGTGCCGCGATCATGGCTTGCGCGGCCAGGATCACATCGGCTTCGACGCAGCCGCCGGAAACGCTGCCTTCGAACAGGCCATCGGCGCGGATGGCGAGATGGCTGCCTTCGCGGCGCGGCGCTGAGCCCCAGGTGGTGATGACGGTGGCAATCGCCACGCCATGGCCAGCCTGTGCCCACGCCAGCGCCGTGGCCAGAGTGGTCAGATCCTCGTCGCGGCCAACGCCCGTCACATCGTCATTCCGGATCCCAATCCGGACCATTGCCAGAGCAGGAAGAGCAGGGTGACGATGATCAGGCCAGTGCCCCAGGCCAGTGGCGACAGGCCACCGGCGGGCGCCTCCGTTTCGGCGGTCGCAGCCTGATCAGCGGCGGCGGCCAGAGCCACGATGTCGACATGCGGCGCTTCCACTTCGGCCTTCAGCTTGGCGAAGAAGCCTTCGGCATATTGCTTTGCCGCGCCTTCCACCAACCGCGCGCCGAGTTGGGCCAGCTTGCCGCCCACCTGGGCCTTCACCACATAATCCAGCTGCGTCTTGGTCGGACTCAATTCGGTGAGCACGACATCGGCGCTGCCCTTGGCAAAGCCGGCGACTCCGCCCTTGCCTTCACCGACGAGGCGATAGCGCTCGGGCGCAACGATATCTTCCAGCCGCACGGTTCCGGCGAAGCGGGCCCGCACCGGGCCCACCTTGGCCTGCATGACGCCATCGAACACCGGCGTATCAGCTTCGGTGCGAGTCAGATTCTCCACGCCGTCGATGCAGCGGGCCAGCACATCGGGATCATTCAACGCCGCCCACAAAATATGGCGCGGGCTGGCGATTTCCACCGATCCTGCAAGGTCCATAAACTCTCTTTCCAGTTCAAGGCGGTGGCGGTGTGGCCGTCACCTTTCGATGCCAGTTTCACATGACAAGTCAATCATGAGCCGAAAAGCATCATTGCGATTTGAAAACTATCCGTTAATAATCCGTCTATATCGGGTTTGCTGCGGGGTGTGTGACGTGCGTTGTAGGGTCTGGGGGTTTTGATGAAGGGCGCCGAAGAAGCGACGCAGCTGGCCGCTGATGAAGTGATCGTGCGTGGCACGATGAAGTGGTTCGATCCGGTCCGCGGCTATGGGTTCATGGTGCCATCGGCCGGTGATGGTACGGATGTGCTGGTGCATTTCAGCCTCGTGCGCGAATTGGGTCGCCGCACCTTGCCGGAAGGGGCGACCCTTACCTGCATCGTGGTCGCGCGCGATCGCGGCCGCCAGGCGCGGCGCATCATCGATCTCGATCTCACCACGGCCGTGGGGCCTGATCCGGAAACTGCCGCCGCACGCGCGGCCGATCGCGTCAATCCGCAGGCGATGCTGGCCGCCGCCGGGCCGTTCGAACCGGCCCTGGTCAAGTGGTTCAACCGCCTGAAAGGCTATGGTTTCGTGGTGCGGCCGGGTTCGACCGAAGATATCTTCATCCACATGGAAACCGTGCGCCGGGCCGGGCTGGCCGAATTGCAGCCTGGCCAGGCGCTGGAAGTGCGGGTGGCACCTGGGCACAAGGGGCCATTGGCGGTGGCAGCACAAGCGGCTAATACGCCGGAGTGATCAAAGCCCTTCGCTCCGCCGCCTTCCTGTTCAGCCTTGCCCTGCTGGTGCCATCGGCACCGGCGGAGGCGGCCACGTGCCCCAACAGCGGCCTTCGCATGTCCAGCGTGGCATTCGAAACCGCGAAGGGCCGTTTCACCTACAAATTGGAAGTCGCGGCAACGGCCGAAGAGCAGGCGTGCGGCATGATGTTCCGTGATCGCATGGCACCGGGCACCGGCATGGCCTTTCCGATGCAGCCGCCGCGCGCCACAGGTTTCTGGATGGAGAACACGCCGCTGCCGCTCGACATCATCTATGTCTCGCCGGCGGGGCGGGTGCTGAATGTGCGGCGCGGCCAGCCTTATTCGCGCGAAGTGCTGAATTCGGCCGGCATCACGGCCGAAGTGATCGAACTGGTGGCGGGTGAAGCAGAGCGGATCGGGTTGAAGCCGGGCGACCGCGTGCGCCGCTGATCCGTGAAATTGGTCTGACCCGCGAATCCGGGCTGATCAGCGTGCGTCTGGATCAAGCAGGCGCTGCCACCAGTTCTGGGTTTTGACCTGGGTGCCGCGGTGCATCTCCATCTGCCAATGCGGCAGGCTGCTGGGCGCCACTTCGCGGCCCTGACCGTCCACCACAAGGATGGCGATATTGCCGGCCGGATCACGCCGCGCCGCCAGAGAATGGCTGCTGCCGTCGAGCACGAACTCGTGCTGTCCGTCGGCCATCAGATCAAACAGGGAGGACGGCGTGGCCATCCATCCGGGGCCCACGATGCGATCGAGCACCGTACCCGCCGGGGTGGCAACAGCTTTCAACGCAGAAACAATGTACCGAGCCATGCAGTCACCGTAACACACTATTGTTGCAACGCGACGCCTATGTTTCAGCGCGGCCGGACGAGAAAGACGGCCGCGGTCACTGCCCCGGTGTTGCCTTGGCCTGCGGCCGATGCGGCCTTGTCAGCGGCGGAAGAAGCGCCGCTGGTTCATCGGCATCGGGGTCGTCTTTTCGCGGAAGACGATGCGGCCCTTGTCCAGATCATAGGGCGTCATTTCGACATGCACGCGGTCGCCCACGATGGAGCGGATGCGATTCTTGCGCATCTTGCCGGCGGTGTAGGCGATGATCTCGTGCTCGTTTTCCAGCTTCACGCGGAAACGCCCATCGGGCAGGATTTCGGTGATTTCACCTTCAATCCGGATGATTTCCTCTTTCGGCATGTTAAGCCTGAATCCCGCTGGTAAAGTGCATGAATGATCCCGTGTTAAGGCGATCGCTGGCGACATCACGCCGCGACTGGCCTGCCCCATGGCCCGTACAGGCGAAAATTGCAACCCTGCCACCTTGGCAAGCCGGGACTTTGGCGGCAGGTGTGGCCTGCATTCATCAGGGGATATTGTCATGAAAAGCCGCGCCGCCGTCGCTTTTGCGCCCAACCAGCCGCTCGAAATCGTCGAGGTTGACCTGGAAGGCCCGAAGGCTGGCGAAGTGCTTGTGGAAATCATGGCCACCGGCATCTGCCATACCGATGCCTACACGCTGGAAGGGAAGGACAGCGAGGGCATCTTCCCGTCGATCCTGGGCCATGAAGGCGCCGGCATCGTGCGCGAGGTGGGCGCCGGGGTGACCAGCGTGGCGCCGGGCGATCACGTGATCCCGCTTTACACACCGGAATGCCGGCAGTGCAAAAGCTGCCTTTCCGGCAAGACCAACCTGTGCACCGCCATCCGCGCCACGCAAGGGAAGGGCCTGATGCCCGATGGCACGACGCGCTTTTCGTACAAGGGCCAGCCGATCTTCCACTACATGGGCTGCTCGACCTTTTCGAACTTCACCGTGCTGCCCGAGATCGCGGTCGCCAAGATCCGCACGGACGCGCCGTTCGACAAGGCCTGCTACATCGGCTGCGGCGTGACGACCGGCGTGGGCGCGGTGGTGAAGACCGCCAAGGTCGAACCCGGCGCGCGCTGCATCGTCTTCGGCCTGGGCGGCATCGGCCTTAACGTCATCCAGGGCCTGCGGCTGGTGGGGGCAGACCAGATTGTTGGTGTCGACATCAACCCCGATCGCGAGGGCTGGGGCCGCCAGTTCGGCATGACGGATTTCGTCAACCCGAAGGATGTGTCGGGTGATCTGGTCGCGCATCTGGTGGCGCTCACCGACGGCGGCGCCGATTACACCTTCGATTGCACAGGCAATACCGATGTGATGCGCACCGCGCTGGAAGCCTGCCACCGCGGCTGGGGCGAGAGCATCATCATCGGCGTTGCCGAAGCCGGCAAGGAAATCGCCACCCGCCCGTTTCAGCTGGTGACCGGCCGGGTGTGGAAGGGCAGCGCCTTTGGTGGCGCCAAGGGGCGAACGGACGTGCCGAAAATCGTCGATTGGTACATGAACGGCAAGATCGCCATCGATCCGATGATCACCCATGTGCTGGACCTTGAAGATATCAACAAGGCGTTCGATCTGATGCATTCGGGGGAAAGCATCCGCAGCGTCGTGGTGTTCTGATGGAAACCCTCAGCCGCGCGGCCTGCCATGGTGGTGTGCAGAGCTTCCACAGCCACCAGAGCAACAGCACCGGCACGGCGATGCGCTTTGGCGTGTTCGTGCCACCGGGTAATGGCCCGTTCCCGGTGCTGTGGTGCCTGGCCGGGCTGACCTGCACCGAAGAAACGTTTGCCATCAAGGCCGGCGCCCAGCGTCTGGCGGCGGAACTGGGCCTGATGTTGGTGACCCCCGACACGAGCCCGCGCGGGGACGGCGTGGCCGATGATCCGGAATGGGACATGGGGCAGGCGGCGAGCTTCTACCTCGATGCGACACAAGCCCCGTGGGCGGCGCATTTCCAGATGCGGACGTGGTTGATCGACGAGCTCCCGGCGCTGATCGGCGCGAACTTCCCCGCTGATCTCGCTCGGCAGGGGATCACCGGCCACAGCATGGGCGGGCACGGTGCGCTCACGCTGGCGCTGAAGCATCCTGGCCGGTTCAAGAGCGTTTCAGCCTTTGCGCCCATCGTCGCGCCGACCCAGGTGCCATGGGGGCAAAAGGCGCTGCCGGCTTATTTGGGCGACGATCCGGCGGCCCACGCGGCGCATGACGCCTGCGCGTTGATCGATGGCGGTGCGCGTCTGGCGGAATTGCTGGTCGATCAGGGCGAGGCAGACGCCTTCCTGGCCCAGCAATTGCAGCCCGAACGGCTGGAAGCAGCCTGCACCAGCGCCGGCATCCCGCTGACGCTGCGCCGCCATGCCGGTTACGACCATGGCTATTGGTTCGTGCAGAGCTTCGTCGCCGATCAGCTGCGCTGGCACGCGGCGCGATTGACCGCTTAAGGTGCTCGGGCGACCGGCACTTCGATCAGCGTCGGCGCATCGCTGGCCAGAGCGGCTTTGAACGCATCGATCAGCGCCGGAATATTGTCCACCCGCACGCCCTTCACGCCGTGCGCCGTCGCCAGCGCCATGAAATCGATGGCCGGCTCGGTCAGATCCATCGCCACGAACACGCCTTCGCGGGCGCTGTGATCGCCGATGGCGCGGGTGCGCTGCTTGAGGATGCGGTAGCTGCTGTTGTTGAACACGATGGTGACCACAGGCAGCTTGTAATGCGCGCAGGTCCACAGAGCGGCGGCCGAATACATAAGGCTGCCATCGCCTGTCAGCGCCACCACCGGTCGGCCGGGGTTGGCCAATTGCATGGCTGCGGCCTGGGGCATGGCGACGCCGATGCCGCCGCCGCGCATGCCGAACCAGGAGTCGGGCCTTGTGGCGGGCAGCAACTGGCGCACCGTGTTCATGCCGGAGGAGAGGAGTTCTTCGATGATGATGGCGTCATCCGGCATCACTTCGCCCAGCCGTTTCAGCACGGCCATCGGGTCCATGGGGGAAGCGTCCATCGCGGCTTCGGCCTTGGCGAACAGCGCGGCCTTGGTTTCGGCGATTTTCGCTTCGACACTGGCGCGACGGCTGGCACCGCAGCCTGCCACCAGCGCCGTCAATTCCGGCAGCGTCGCCTTCGGGCAGCCCAGGATGGCGGCGGTGGCGGCGAAATTCTTGCCGATCTGCCAGGGTTCATCGTCAAGGTGCACCACCTTGGTGCCGGGTGCGAGCGCTTCGACGCCGGTCGCCTGACTTTGCGTCAGCAGGTCCGCGCCGATGCTGATCAGCAGATCGTGATTTTGCATGACGCTGCGCAACGCCGGCGTCATGCGCGGCACGGTGCCGGCGTAGAGCGAGTGGTTCGACGGGTAAGCGGCGCGGTTGGCCATGCCCTCCATGTACACCGGCGCGCCCACGGCTTCGGCAAAGGCAACGATCTCGGCAAAGGCGTCGCGGTTCGCCACGCAGTCGCCAGCGAAGATCACCGGGGTTTCGGCGTTCGCAATCAGCGCGGCGGCCTTGGCGATCTCGTTTGCGTCACCGCGGATGCCGGCGCCGATGCGGGTCGGCTCGCCAATGTCGAGGCCATCGGGCGCCATTACGGTCAGCACGTCTCCGGGGATGGAGAGGAACACCGGCCCGGTCGGCGCCGTTAGTGCCACCTTGGCCGCCCGGCGCACGGCGCGGGGCAGTTCCTCGATGCTGTTCACCTCGAACGACCATTTGCACAGCGGCCGCGCCATGGTGGCCAGATCGTCCCACAGCAACGGCTCGGTCAGGCGGATGCTCATGTCCTGCTGGCCGGCAGTCACCAGCACAGGGGCGCCGGCCTTGGCAGCGTTGTACAGCATGCCCATGGCATTCCCCAGGCCTGGCGCGGCGTGCAGGTTGCACACGGCAAGCTTGCCGGTGGCCTGCGCCCAGCCATCGGCCATGCCCATCACCACAACCTCGTTGAGGCCGAGCACATAGCGCAGCCGGTCTTCCACCACGAAGGCATCGAGCAGCGGCAGTTCGGTGGTGCCGGGGTTGCCGAAGATGATCTCCACACCCTCGCTATGCAGGATGTCGAGGAAGAGATGCTTGCCGGCCCGCGGCGCAGCCACTTGATTGCTCATGGGATCATCTCGTCTTCGGTCACCGGGGGCAGGCGCACACTGCCATCGAGCAGGCCGGCACCAGGCAGATAGGCGCGGAACATCAGCACGAAATTGCCTTTGGGTGCCGGCAGCCAGTTCACCACGCGTTCGCCGGACGGTTTGGCGTTTTGCACGAACAATTCGATGCTGCCGTCGCGTTCCGGGCGCAGGTGCTGCGATCGGTCCCCCACGGCGAAGCGATTGAGGTCATTGGGTACGAAGAACAGCCGGCCGTCGGGTTCCTGGCTGTACATGGTGAGCGACCAGAAGCCGCCCACCGGCAGATTGGCCGGGATCTTCACACGCCAACTCTTGTCGCCCGTCAGCGGGCGGCCCTGGCCGTCCTTGCTGGCCGAAACATAGACTGCCTCGATGCGCGGCAGCGCGGCGAGACCACCCAGCGCGACGCGGGCGCGCAGATCATCATCCTCGCCATAGAGCGCCATGTTGAACGGCGGATAGACCCAACCATCAATGCCGTCGCCATCGACCAGCCCGGCGCGCAGTTCGTGGATCAGGGCCGGCAGGCTGTCATTCCACAGTTTCTGCTGTTCCGGTGTCAGCGAATCCCACGCCTTGCCCAACCCCTGATCGGCAAATTGTGCCGCCCGATTGGCCAACAGCGCATCGCCTGAGCGTTCGATCGCGGTATTGACGGTGGTGACGAAGGCTTTGCCATTGGGCCGCAGGGGCACGGCCAGATCGAGCGGCGTTTCGCCGGCAACCGCCGAAAGGGTGAATCGGGTGAGGCCATCGGCAGCGGCGGCCAGATCCTCTTCGCCGTTCACCACCACCCGCACCAGCAGCCAGGCATCGTTCGACTGCGAGCGCACCATCTCGACGCCGGCCGGCAGATCGCCGCGCCAATTGGGGCCAACAATGGCATAACGCCCGCCATTGCGGCCATTGGTGCGCGTGCCGAGCAAGGCGACAACATCGCCGGTAATGCTCATCAGCGACGCCGAGTGATAGCGATTGAGGTCGGGGATCGAGAAGAAGATCGGTCCCTGGGACAGGTCGAGCCAGGCCGAGCCATAGAGCGTGTCGTTGTTGGGCGTTGTCACATCGCGGGTGGTAGCGTCGGCCAGCGTGAGGCGCGGGATCATGGCGTTGATGCCGGTGCCCATGCCAGCGGCCATCACGCGGCTGATCTGCAACTGCCGGGTGCGCAGCATTTCAAAGGGCGCAAAGCCAAAGCGGAAGGCGCGGCGCAGGGCCTGGATTTCCGGCGTGTCGGGCAAGGGCGCTGGCGCGACGAAGGCGGGCGCCGTCGGCTTGGCAGCGGGCTTTGCGGGCGCCGGTTTGGCAACCGACTTGGCCGGTGCAGCCTTCTTCACTGGCGCGCGTGTCGGCGCGGCAGTCCCCGGCTGGGCCAGCAAGGCCAGTGCAACAGCGGCGATTCCCCAATGGCGGCGCATTCGCCTCTCCCTGATTATTTCGTCCGTCAATGCCCAAGGGGGTGAGCGGCGTAAAGTGCGGTGTTGCGAATCTCTCGATCAGGAGTGGGAAGAATGAGCGAAGCCTATATCGTTGCCGCCCAGCGCACCGCCGGCGGCCGTCGTGGTGGCCTGCTGCGCGATTGGCATCCGGCTGATCTCGCCGGCAAGGTGCTGGATGCACTGGTGGATAAGACTGGGGTTGATCCGGCTCTGATCGAGGATGTGATCATGGGCTGCGTGGGCCAGGGCGGCCAGCAAAGCACCAACGTGGCGCGCAACGCCGTGCTCAGTTCCAAGCTGCCGGAATCGGTGCCTGGCACCTCGGTGGACCGTCAGTGCGGCTCCAGCCAGCAGGCCATTCACTTTGCCGCAGCCACGGTGATGAGCGGCCAGATGGACGTGGTGATCGCCGCTGGCGTTGAATCGATGACGCGCGTGCCGATGGGCATGACCGTGGCGCTGCCCGCCAAGGCCGGCATGGGCATGCCATACGGCGATGCCATGGCCGCGCGCTATCCCGGCATCCAGTTCAGCCAGTTCACCGGTGCCGAGATGATCGCCGCCAAATATGGGCTGACCAAGGACATGCTCGACGAATTTGGCTATGAAAGCCAGGTACGCGGTGCTCGTGCGGCCAAATCTGGCGCGTTCGATGCCGAGATCGTGCCGGTGGAAGTGACCAACCACGATGGCGTGTCATTGCTGCACACCCAGGATGAAGGCATCCGTTTCGACGTGTCGCTGGAAGGCGTGCGCGGCGTGAAACTGATCAACCCGGAAGGCGGCCGGCTGACGGCGGCGACCAGCAGCCAGATCTGCGACGGCGCATCGGGCGTGATGATCGTCAACGAACGCGGCCTCAAGGCTTTGGGCGTCAAGCCGTTGGCTCGCATCCACACCATGACGGTGGTGGGCGAAGATCCGGTGATCATGCTTGAAGCGCCCATCGGTGCCACCAAGAAGGCGCTGCAGCGCGCCGGCATGAGCATCAGCGATATTGATCTCTATGAGGTGAACGAAGCCTTTGCTTCGATCCCGATGGCCTGGCTGCAGGTGCTGGAAGCCGATCATGCCCGCCTGAATGTCAACGGCGGCGCGATTGCGCTGGGACATCCGCTCGGCGCGTCGGGCACCAAGCTGATGACGACGCTGGTGCATGCCCTGCATGCCCGCGGCAAGCGCTGGGGCCTGCAGACCATGTGCGAAGGCGGCGGCCTCGCCAACGTCACCATCATCGAGGCTTTGTGAAATGACCTATACCCAGATCGCCCTCGACATCGACGGCCCCATCGCCACCATCACGCTCGATCGGCCGGAGAAACTGAACGCCTTCACCGGCGTGATGATGACCGAAATCATCGCGGCGTTCGACGAAACCGACGCCAATGATCAGGTCAAGGCGGTGATCGTTACCGGGCGCGGCCGCGCCTTCTGCGCTGGGGCCGACCTCAGCGCCGGCGCTGCCACCTTCGATTATGAAAAGCTCGGCGGCGCCCGCAGTGCCAACCCGATGCGCGAGGATGGCAGCATTGATTGGACCCACCCGGCCACGCGCGACGGTGGCGGCCAGATGACGATGCGCATTTTCCGCAGCCTAAAACCGGTTATCGCTGCGGTGAACGGGCCGGCAGTGGGCATCGGCGTCACCATGCAATTGGCGATGGACATGCGGCTGGCCAGCGACACCGCGCGTTTCGGTTTCGTCTTTGCCCGGCGCGGTATCGTGCCGGAGGCCGGATCAAGCTGGTTCCTCTCCAAGCTGGTTGGCCTGCCGCAGGCGCTGGAATGGTGCATGACTGGCCGGGTGTTCGACGCCGCCGAAGCGCTGAAGGGCGGCCTCGTCCGTTCCACCCACGCGCCCGATGATCTGCTGCCCGCCGCCCGTGCGCTGGCGCTGGAGATCGCCGAGAACACGGCACCGGTTTCCATCGCGCTTACCCGGCAGATGCTGTGGCGCATGGCCGGCGCCGCCAGCCCGTGGGACGCGCACCGCCTCGATTCAAAGATGGTCTACATGCGCGGTCGCTCGGGCGACGCCAAGGAAGGGGTGGTCAGCTTCCTCGAAAAGCGCCCACCGGCCTATCCGGACACGGTGAGCCAGAATATGCCGGAAAATGTGTTCCCGTGGTGGGATGAGGAAAAGTGGTGAGTTCGATGTAGCGTCACCCCGGCGAAAGCCGGGGCCCATCACCCGAACGCTGAGCAGTGCCGCTTTTCGGGGAGATAAGTTGCGCTTCCACCCATGTGCCCGTTGATCGATGCCGGCGATGGGCCCCGGCTTTCGCCGGGGTGACGGGTGGGGAGCCTTCTGGTCTGATCAGGCCTGTTCGAGCAGGTCCGTCACGTCCAGCCCAAGCTGGGCGATGCGGGCCTGCACGCGCGGCCATTCTTCGGTCAGGAACTGGTGGCGTTCCTGGGTGAGCAAATTGTTCAGCGCACCATCGGCAGCAAACAGGCCAACGCCCTTGCGCGCCCGCACCAGGCCAGTGGCTTGCAGATCCTGATAGGCCTTGGCGACGGTGAGCGGGTTCACGCCGGCTTCAGCGGCCAGGGCGCGCACGGAAGGCAACATGGAGCCGTCACCCAAGGTAAGGATGCGATCGATGATCAGGTCGCGGATCTGGCGATAGATGGGTCGGTCGGTGGCGAACATGCACTGTTTTATGCCGACAGCACAGCCAAAGGTCAAGGCTGTGTTAAACGCCTATAGCAGCCAGACGCTTTAGAGCAGCCACAGGCTTTGCAATTCCCGGACCATGCCGGATGGCAGCGCCTCCAGGCCGTCGCTGGGGCCGCCGCCCAAATCGGGCGGTGCATCGGCCGCCTCCAGATAGCGCCAGCCCTGATGCGCGCGGCACGGCCGCGGCTGAAGCGGCACAGGGCCTGGCTGCAGTTCGATGGCGCATTTCGGTCCCCAATCGGTGCTGGCCATGGCGATGGACAGGATCGTCTGCCGCGCCACCAGCCGATGGCCGATGATCCAGTAGATCGATCCGCCGATCAGCTCCTCGGCGCGCTTGGGCATGAAGCGGGTGTGGGCACCGGCACGACCTTCGCCCCACCAATGCGCCTGCCGCGCCCCCAATGTTTCGATGTCGGGGCAGCCGGCGGCCACCTTGGTCAGGTGCAGCATCAGGACAGATATTGCACGCCCACGAGCGTGGCGAGGCCGAGGAAAGCAAAGAAGCCCATGGAATCGGTGATCATAGTCACGAAGACCGAAGAGGCCACCGCCGGGTCAGCCTCCAGCCGATCGAGGGTGAGCGGCACCATCACCCCGGCCAGTCCGGCAACCACGATGTTGAACAACATGGCCGCGGCGATCACCAGACCAAGGTTGGGGTTGCCCAGCACCAGCACGACGCCCAGGCCCATCAGCACGGCAAGTGTGAGGCCATTGAGGCACGCCACGCGGATTTCCCGCCAGATGGTGCGGCGCGTGTTGCTGTCGGTCAGTTGGTTGGTGGCGAGCGCGCGCACGGTGACGGCCATCGTCTGGTTGCCGGCATTGCCGCCCACGCTGGCCACAATGGGCGACAGGGCCGCCAGCGCCACCAGCGCTTCGATGCTGGCCGAAAACGCCCCGATCACGCTGGCCGACACCAACCCGGTGAGCAGATTGGCGACCAGCCAGCGCGATCGGGTGCGATAGGTGCTGAACACCGGCTCGTTGATGTCGCCATCGCCGGCGCCCGACAGTTTCAGCACGTCCTCGCCGGCTTCGGCCTGGATGATGTGGACCACGTCATCGACGGTGATGACGCCCACCAGCTTGCCGGCATCATCGACGACGGCGGCGGAAATCAGCGCATATTTCTGGAAGATCAGCGCCACTTCCTCCTGGTCCATGGTGACCGGGATCAGAGTCTGCTCGCGCTTCATCACATCGCCGACCATCAGATCGGGCGGAGCGGTAAGCAGCCAGGACAGCCGCATGGTGCCGATGGGGCGGCCGATGATATCGACCACGAAGATTTCCCAGAAATCGGTGGCCGGATCGATGCTGGCGCGGATGCGATCGATCACGCCGCCCACGCTCATCGTTTCGGTCACCGCCACCAGGTCGCGCTGCATCAGGCGGCCGGCGGATTCTTCCGGGTAATTCAGCGCCGCTTCGATGTCGGCACGGTCTTCCGGGGCCAGCGCGCGCAGCACCTCGCGCTGTTCGTCGGCCTCAAGATCCTCGATAACGGCCACGGCGTCGTCGGTATCGAGCTGGGTGACGACTTCGGCCACTTCGCCGGGCGAAAGTGCATCCAGCACGTCCTCGCGCACGTAATCATCAAGTTCGGCGATGACTTCGGCATTGAGCAGATCGCCCAGCGCATCGGCCAGCGGCACGCGGGCATCTGCGGGAATGGCGGCAAACAGATCGGCGACGTCGGCCGGGTGCAGCGGGCTGACCAGCGCGCGCACCCCATCGTCGTCGCCGCTGTCCAGTGCAGCAGCAACGTCGCTGACAAAGGCGCGGCTCAGCCGTCCCTCTTCCAGCGCATCCGGTGCCTCGTCGGCGCGCGGATCAAGACGCAGATCGTCGTTCACGGCGACGGGTTATACGCGCCTTTGCCGGCAGCGCCAGCCCGGCGCGCCGGGCTGGCAAATGCGCCGCAGTCGGCGGAAGCGCGTCAGCCGCGCCGCCGGGCCGCCCGCCACGCGCGCACGGCGCGACCCATATGGGCCCGGCGCAGGCCGCGGCCGGCAGCAAGGCGCTTTGCATCGATGGCGCTATCGAAATTCTGCAATTGCCAGTGGTAGTAATTCACATATTCTAGCCAGCCGAGCAGGGAGAGCCCGGCGGCCGCAAGGGTGCGTGGCGGCCAGCCGCCGCTGATGACGGCATGGGTGGCGGCGATGGTGGCAGCGCCAAGCAGCGCCACCGCAACAGGCTCGGCCCGGGCGCAAAAAGCGACCAGTCTTGCGGCCTGCGCCGGCTTGCCGTCCAACCTGTCCAGCACCAGCAACCACGCCGCGGTGCCAACGACCAGAAGCCAGGAACAGGCGGCCGCACCCAGCCCCATGGCCGCATCCGGCGCGTCACCGGCCGACCATACCATGGCCCATACGATCAACGGCACCAGCAGCACGTTGCCGGCCTCCATCTTCCAGTAACTGGAAAGATGCTTGCGCAGCGCAGCGCGGTCACGGCCGGCAAAGGGGGAGAGGCTCATCAAACACCACAATAGACGGCAGTGCCGACGGGGCAACTGGCACGCTGCCGCACTCTGGTGTAACGGCCTGGCGCAGGGGAGGCGCATCGATGCAGGTCTGGTTGCCGATCATCATCTATGGAACCACGGTTGCGCTGGGGCTGGTGCTGGGCTGGTACTTCCTGAGTGCGAAGCGCCCGCCCAAGGCGGTGCAGGCCATTCACCTGCTCACTGGCTTCGGCGGGCTGGAAGTGGTGATGCTGGTGACCAATATCAGCCGCGGCAATGAAGCGCTGTCTGAAAATGCCACTATCGCGCTGGTGCTGCTTGGGCTGGCGGTGGTTTCCGGGCTGTTCGCCGGCATCATGGCCAAACCGCGGCCCGACGTGCTCGGCCCGGCGCTGGCAGCTCATGCCTTCGTGGGGGGCAGCGCCTTCCTCGTGCTGGCCAACTGGACGCTGAACGCGCTGCCCTAGGCGATTGCGACGATCTCGACCTCTTGCCCGGCCAGCGTCACCACGTCGCCGACAGTCTTGCCGATCATGGCGCGCGCCAGCGGCGAGACATAGCTGACGCTGCCCTGGGCCGGATCAGCTTCATCGTCGCCAACGATGGCGTAGCTCTGTGCCCGGCCATCGGCGCGCTCGAACGACACGCGGCTGCCAAAGCCGACGCTGCCGTCCCTTGGCCTGGCTTCCACAAGTTGCGCCGAAGCCCGGCGTGCGCTCCAATAGCGCAGGTCGCGGGTGGCGCGGGCCATTGCGGTGCGGTCGCTGCTGATCGAGCCGCTGGCTTGCGCTTCGGCATAGGCGGCGCGCGCCGCTGCCAGCGCCAATTCGATCTGGGCGAGACCGGTGCTGGTGACAAGATTGGGGTGCGCCGGGATCGGCCGGTCAGGCAGATCGGCGGCTACCGCTTCGGCATCGGATTCCTTGGTGAAGGCAACACTCATGGCGGGGCATCTCTCCGGGCAGCAGCCTGCCATTGCCCTTAACACATACGCAAGAGCGGCGCTGTGCTACCCGGGTCAAGACTATACTGACGAAAAGAGCCGGCAAGTGCCGACCAACTGGTCGGGTTACGGACGAGAACCGGCACCCAAGAAGCGGGCCAGCTGCTGGAAGATGGGGCGGGCCGGCTGCACCGGTGCGGGCCGAACAACGACTTGCTGGCTGGCCAGCGGCACGAGTTGGCCATCGGGCAAGGTGGCCACCAGACATTCCGCGCCGGCGGCATCGCGCATCACCACGAAACGCGCATCGCCATCAGGCGTGGCCATCAGGAACACATGCTGATTGCGGCGGATATAGGAGATGATGTTGACCGCCACATCAGACCAGCCGCTGCCACCCAGCCGTTCGGCCACATAGCCATCACTACCAGACAACACTTCGACTTTGGAAACGCGATAATCAGCCATGAACGCACCCTAGGGCGGGCCAAATCGATTCGACAACAGAAATTTGCCATAAATTAATGAATATGAATGAATAGGTGTCTCAGGGGCGACCCACAGGTTTCAACCATGCCTGGTCGCCGCGGGATGATCAGGGCAGCAGCAGGCTGCCGTCGCCGTAGCTGTAGAAACGATATTCCTTCTCAATGGCATGCGCATACGCCTTGCGCATCACGTCCAACCCCATCAGCGCGCTGACCAGCATGAATAGGGTCGAGCGCGGCAGGTGGAAATTGGTGATCAGCCCGTCGATGGCCTTCCAGCGATAGCCGGGCGTGATGAAGATCGAGGTGTCGCCAGAAAAAGCCCGGATGGCACCGCCCTTGTCCGCAGCGGATTCGAGCAGGCGCAGCGAGGTGGTGCCGACGGCAATGATGCGACCGCCCGTGGCCCGGGCGGCGTTGAGCCGCAGGGCGGTCTGATCGTCGATGCTGCCCCATTCGGCGTGCATCTGGTGATCTTCCACTCGGTCGGCCTTCACTGGCAGGAACGTCCCGGCGCCGACATGCAGGGTCACGGTCTCCCGCGAGATGCCGGCTGCGTGCAGGGCAGACCACAGGCGCGGGGTGAAGTGCAGGCCGGCGGTGGGGGCGGCCACGGCACCGTCCTTGGCGGCGTGCAGCGTCTGGTAATCGCTGAAATCCTGGGCATCGATGCCGCGCCGGCGGGCGATGTAGGGCGGCAGTGGCATCTCGCCAACGCTGTGCAACGCCGATTCCAGCGGCTGGCCGGCTGTTTCGAACTGCCATAGCACGCCGCCCTCGTCGGCCTTTTCGATCACCTCGCCGATCAACACGGCGCTGCCGCCTTGGCTGAAGTCCACGCGGGTGCCCGGTTTCAGGCGGCGGGCGTTCTTGACGAAGCTCCACCAGCGGTTGCCGGTCTCGCGCTTGTGCAGCGTTACGCCGATGGCGGCTTCGCCCACCTTGGCGAACAATTGCGCCGGGATCACGCGGGTATCGTTCACCACCAGCACGTCGCCAGGGCGCAACTGGCCGGGCAGATCGGTGAAGTGGAGATCGTTTAGCGCGCCAACATCTTTGCCGCGCACAGTGAGCAGTCGTGCGCTGTCGCGCGGGCTCACCGGCCGCAGCGCGATGCGGTCTTCGGGCAAATGGAAATCGAAATCATCAACCAGCATCGGGGGAACAGCCCTTTGGTCGGAGGAAGGGAAGGGGATCAGCGTGGCGGCTGCGGCCCCGATGGCGTGCCGGATGCTGGTGCGGGCAGGTTCAGCACACCCGCCGGAATCGGCGAAGCCTTGGCTTTCAGCGCTGCAAAATCGGGCGGCGGCACCTTGTCGGCCGCGATGCTGGCCTTGATGATGCGGCTGGGATTTTCCGGCGGCTCGCCCTTTTCGATGGCATCGACATGAGCCATCCCTTCCACCACGCGGCCCCACACCGTGTAGGTGCGATCCAGCTTCAGCGCCGGCATCAACACGATGTAAAACTGGCTGTTGGCGCTGTCGTCGCTTTGCGAACGCGCCATCGCCGCAGCGCCGCGCACGTGCGGCAGATCGTTGAATTCGGCCTTCAGATCGTCGAGCTTGGAACCGCCGGTGCCGGTACCGGTGGGATCACCGCCCTGCGCCATGAAACCGTCGATCACCCGGTGGAATACGGTTCCGTCGTAAAAACCCTGGCGCGCCAGCGCGCGAATGCGCTCCACATGCTTGGGTGCCACATCCGGGCGCATCACGATCTTCACCCGGCCGCCCGACGACAGATCGAGCACCAGGATATTCTCCTGGTCTACCTGGGCGATCATGCCGGCAATGTTGGACGGTGCCGCCATTTCCGGCAGCTTGGGCGGGGCCTTCAGATCCTTGGGATCGATGCGCTGCTGCTGGGCCAAAGCCGGTCCGGCAGCCAGAGTGAACACAGCAGCAATCAGCAACGGCAATCGCATCATTGGCCTTTCAATCCGGTTTCCGCGACCCTGGCCACCACATCGGCAGCGATGCGGGGCGGGACGAACTTGCGGATGTCGCCACCATAAACAGCAATTTCCTTGACCAGACGTGAAGCGATCGGCTGCAAGGCGACATCGGCCATCAGGAACACCTGCTCGATATCGTCATTCAGCGCCCGGTTCATGCCGGTCATCTGGAACTCATATTCGAAATCGCCAGCACCGCGCAGGCCGCGCACGATCACCGTTGCGCCCAGTCGTTCGGCAAAGGTCATCAGCAGCTCATCGAAATCGGCAACGTCCACGTTGGGGATGTCGGCCGTCTCGCGGATGATTTGCGCCTTGCGTTCCGCCAGCGTGAACATCGGCGATTTCGACGGGTTGGTGGCCACACCGATCACCAGCCGGTCCACCAGCCGCGCGCCGCGGCGGATGATGTCCATATGGCCAAGGGTCATCGGATCGAAGGTGCCGGGATAGACGCCAATGCGGGTCATGAGGCTTGCTCCTTACCGATCACGCTCGACAGCGAAACGCGCAATGGCGCGCAACAGATCAGCCTCCGGGCCGAAACCGGAAAGATGGGCGATGGCCTGATCGATCAAGGCATTGGCCTGGCTGCGGGCGCGTTCGACCCCCAGCAGCGAAACGAACGTCGCCTTGCCGGCGGCGGCATCCTTCTGCACGGCCTTGCCGGTCTTGGCGGATTCGCCTTCCACGTCGAGCAGATCATCGGCGATCTGGAAGGCCAGACCGAGATCGCGGGCATAGGCGCGCAAGCTTTTCTTGTTGGCGTCCGATGCCCGGCCCATGATGGCGCCGGCTTCCAGGCACCACACAATCAGCGCGCCGGTCTTCAGCTGCTGCAGCCGGGTGATACCGGCCAGATCATAGGTCACGTCGCCAGCCACCAGGTCCATCATCTGGCCACCGGCCATGCCAGCCGGGCCGGACTGGACGGCAAGTTGGGTGATGAGTTCAAGCCGGGCGACTGGATCTTCGTGGGTGGCGGGATCGGCAAGGATTTCAAAGGCCAGATCGTGCAGGCAATCGCCGGCCAGCACGGCGGTGGCTTCATCGAAGGCCTTGTGCACGGTGGGCTTGCCGCGGCGCAGATCATCATCGTCCATGCACGGCAGATCGTCGTGGATCAGGCTGTAGACATGGATGCATTCGATCGCGAGCGCGACCCTGAGCGCCTGTTCGCGTGACACATGGAAGATGTCGCAGGCCGCAATCACCAGCAGCGGGCGCATGCGTTTGCCGCCGCCGATCGTCGCATGGCGCATGGCTTCATACAGGCGGGCGCGGCTGTCATCGGGCACGGCCAGCAACCGATCGAACCGCTGATCGATGGCCTTGCCGATCGCATCAAGAGCGGGCTTCAGGCTGAGCGAGGGCTGCACCATGTCCGTTCGCCCTTATTGCGCGTCAAAGGGGCGGGTGGCGACGGCTTCACCGGCGGCATTCTGCTGGATCTGTTCGATGCGCATGCGGGCATCGTTCAGCCGTGTTTCACACAGCGATTTCAGCGCCTGGCCACGTTCATAGAGCGCGATGCTGTCATCAAGGCTGAGATCGCCCGATTCCAGCTTGCGCACGATGTCTTCAAGCTCGCGCAGGGCGTCTTCGAAGCTGGGCTGGGGGGCAGCGGGCGTGTCCATGGACGCCGTATCTGGACGGGCGCGGGCGCGTGGTCAAGCCGGGCGCTTGCTTGCGAACATCAATCCGCCTTGCCAGCCCGGCCCCGCGGCGCGACACTGTTGGAAAATATATCGAGGAGATGAGGCATGCCAACCTCCACGCGCGCTGCCGTGCTGCGCCAACGAGGGCAGCCCTACAGCATCGAAACCGTGGAGCTGGCCGATCCCGGGCCGGGGCAGGTGCTGGTCAAGCTGGCGGCGTGCGGCATCTGTTTCACCGATGTGGGCGTGCAGCGGTATGAACAGGGCACACCACTGCCACAGGTTCTGGGCCATGAAGGTGCCGGCACGGTGCTGGCCGTGGGCGCGGGCGTCACCAGCGTGGCCGCCGGTGACCGCGTGGTGCTGAGCTATGCCAGCTGCGGCGCCTGCCCCAGTTGCAGCCATGATCACCCGCAATATTGTGCGAACTTCATGGCGCTGAACTATGCCGGTGTGCTGCCCGATGGCCGGGTGCCGTTCAGCCAGGATGGCAAGCCGATCTATGGCGGCTTCTTCGGCCAATCCAGCTTTGCTGATCATGCCATCGCCTATGCGCGGAACACGGTGAAACTGGCCGATGATGTGCCCTTCGCGCTGGCGGCGCCATTTGGGTGCGGTCTGCAGACGGGGGCTGGCACCGCCTACAACACTCTGAACGTACAGCCCGATCAGGCCTTTGCGGTGATGGGTGCCGGTTCAGTCGGGCTGGCGGCGCTGCTGGCAGCGGTGGACCGGGGCTGCCACACCATCATCGCGGTGGACCGGGTGGCGGAACGGCTGGATCTTGCCCGGAAGCTGGGCGCGACGCACACGATCTTGGCCGATGGCCGCGACATGATGCTGGCGCTGCGCGAGATCGTGGCGACCGGCGTGGATCGCATCGTCGATACCACCGGGGCCTCAGCCGTGATCCGCGCCGGGCTGGAGGCGCTGGCCAGCCGGGGTGAACTCGCCATGCTGGCCGTCACCGCGCCGGGCACGGAAATCACCTTCAACCCCAATACGCTGCTCGGCGGGCGTTCGCTGAAGGGCGCGGTGGAAGGCGATGCCGATCCGCAGAGCTTCATCCCTTGGCTGATCGACCGCCACCGTGCCGGCCGCTTCAATCACGCACCGCTGGTGACGGAATATCCGCTGGCAGCCATCAACGAAGCCGTGGCCGATATGGCCAGCGGCAAGGCGGTGAAGCCGGTGCTGGTGATGGAGTGAGTTATTTCCCGGTGAATGCCGCCGGCCGCTTCTGCAGGAAGGCGCTCACCCCCTCGATGAAATCGGCGCTGCGCCCGGCAAGAAGCTGGTTGCGGCGCTCCACCATCAGGCCTTCTGACAGCGACACATCCAGGCAATCGCGGATGCCCTGACGGATCAGCGCGTAGGATTTGGTTGGCCCCTTCGCCAATTTCTCGGCCACGGCACGGGTGGCGGCGGCAAGGTCGGCATCATCCACCACCTTGTAGACCATGCCCCAATCCAGCGCGGTTTCGGCTGGAATGCGTTCGCCCAGCATCATCATCGCCTGTGCGCGCGCCCGGCCGGCCAGCCGCGGCAGCAGCCAGGTCGAGCCGACGTCCGGCACCAGACCGATGTTGACGAAGGCCTGCAGGAAATAGGCGGATTTCGCCGCAATCACGATGTCGCCGGCCAGCGCATAGGAACAGCCGGCGCCGGCCGCGACGCCGTTGACCGAGGTGATGAACGGCACCGGCAGCGCAAACAACCGCTCCAGCAGCGGGTTGAAGTGCGATTCGAGCACGGCACCGGCATCGGGCGGGCCGGAGCGCTTCGGACCGCCGCCCGCACCGCCGCCCGCCAGATCGGCACCCGAACAGAAGCCACGCCCAGTGCCAGTCAGCACCAGCACGCGCGCCGTGCCTTCGTCGCGAACCCGGTCCACCGCGTCGATCATTTCCTCGATCACGCCCACATGGAGCGCGTTCATCACCTGCGGGCGGTTGATGGTGAGGGTGGCGATGCCTTCGGCTTCTTCGAACAGGATGTGGGTATAGCTCATGACGGTCTCCCTTTGGCCGTCACGATAGGGGTGGCGGCCAACCGGCGTCACCCCATCAATCAACCAAGGTCGGGCATCACTTCCATGATCGCCGTCAGGCAATCACGGCCCAGCTGCATCGAACGCTGCGGCGACCAGCCATACTCGGCGCAGGGCAGATCGTCATTGTCCTTGAACGGCATTTCCAGCGTCATGGCGAGGCAGCCGAACCGCTCTGCAAGCTGGTTGGTGCTCATGGCCAGATTGGCGGTGCCGGGGCGGGCGACGGGATAGCCCTTCGCCGTCTGGAAATCCGGCGTGATCCGCGCCAGCCGCGCCTTGTAATCGGCGAGCAGCGCCAGCTGTTTCGGCGTGATCGAAGGGATGCCTTCAAAGCCCGCGATGAACACCTGCGGGATGGCTTCATCACCATGCACATCCATGGCGAGGTTGCAGCCGGCCTTGTCCATTGCACCCAGCACGCACAGCACTTCCGGCGATTTTTCCGCCGACGGCGCATTCCATTCGCGGTTGAGGTTCACGCCGGCGGCATTGGTGCGCAGATGGCCGCGGAAACTGCCATCGGGGTTCATGTTGGGCACGATGTGGAAGGTGGCCTGTTGGCGCAACAGCCTCGCCACCGGATCGTGCGGATCGGTCAGTCGCTCCAGCGCACCTTCCATCCACCATTCGGCCATGCTCTCGCCCGGATGCTGGCGGGCATAGAGCCACACTGTCTTGGGGCCATCGCCCACGACCAACCGGTCAATCGCCCGGCCATCGATACTGTGGCCCAGAACGTCGGCGCGCACGTCCGGCCGGGCTGCGATGCGGGCGATCAGGTCGTGGTGCCGCTCCATGGAATAAGGCGCGAAATAGGCCAGCCACAGCTGGTCAACGCTGGGCGTCACCTCGATGGTGAGCGTGCCATTGGCGGATTTGGGATCGAAACTGGTCGGCGCGCGTCGCCAGGTCTGCCGGTCTTCGGAAACACAGGCGCGATAGCCCGGCCAGCCATCGGGATAGGCGCTGCCGTTCAGATCGATGATGCGGATGATGCAGCGCTGGCCGCGCCCGCCCGAAAGGCGGAAGTGGAACCATTGATAAAAGTCGCTGTGCGCGTCCTTGCCTGTGGTCAACACGATGTCGTGCGGGCCGGTGACGCGCTCGGCCTGGATGTTGCCCGAATCAAACGCACTGTCGATGCTGATCATTGGTCGGTCTTCACTTTCACGGTCACACTCTGGCCGCTGGGGCCGGGAAAGCCCTTGAGCAGGGCCTGCAGCAGCACCGGCGCGGCGCTGATCGGATCGATGCTGGGGGCGATGGTGCTGGCGCGGCCTTCCCAAACGGCGCTGCCGTCGCTGGCCCGGCGGATCTGCAGGGTCATCAGTGCGGCGGTAACAGTGCGGGTGCCGCCACCCACCGGGAAGGTCACGCCGCCGCCAATGCCGCCATTCCAGCCACCAGTGCCTCCGCCGATTCCGATCGAAATGGGGGAGCGTTTGCGTACCATCTCGCTGCTGCCGGTAAGGCTGATCCGCGCGACATGATCAGCCGGCTGGCCGCCCGCTGCCAGTTTGAAGCCCGCCTTGGCCAGCGCGGCATTGGCCACAGCGGCCAGGGCGCTGAACTGCAGCGAGGATGCCGCCGCCGGATCTGCCGGCTCCACCGTTATGCTGCTGCCGGTCAGCGGCGGCGCCGGCGGTGCCAGGATATGGAATCGGGTTACCTCCACCTTCACAGTGGCGGCATGGGCCACCGATGGCAGCAGCAGGGCGGCCAGCAGGGCAGGCAAAATCATGTGGCGGGTCATGGGCTTTACT
>NZ_JAUMBI010000021.1:0-3322 GCF_032115815.1 Sandarakinorhabdus sp. | reverse complement strand
TTTTCCAGCCCTTGCTGCCGTGTTCTACGCCTTGCTCCAGCTCCTCAGCCGCCGCCTGGGCGCTGTGGCCGAGAGCCCCGGCACGACCCTGGCATGGACACTGCTCGTGGGCAGTGTGGTGTCGTTGCCGGTGGCCATCATCGAATGGCGCACACCAAGCGTGTCGGATTGGTTCTTCTTCGTGTGCCTTGCTGCGAGTTTTGGCTGGGGCCAGCATTTTCTTGCCCGGGCATTTGCCCTCGCGCCGGCGAACGTCCTGACGCCGTTCAGCTATTTTCAGATCCTCTCGGCGACGATCTTCGGGGTGCTCGTGTTCCAAGATCTCCCGGATATCTGGACCATGGCAGGAATCGCCATGATCCTTGTCGCGGGCGCATATGTTTTCAGCCGCAGTGCTCCGGCATGAATCCGAGAGCGAGCGCCAGCGATGCTATTAGAACGGAGAACACGGCCCTGGCTGTGCGATGGATTCGTTGTGACATCTCAGTCCTGCCCTCTAGTGCGTGATTGGAATAGCTCACCAAGATGAATGCCGCGAGTGAGCGTCACATAGGCGCGCTCGATGCCGCCGCCGCCGGCATTCAGGATCACGTTGGTCGGCGCTTCTTCCGACACCAGATAGACCGACGCCGGCACCACGGTTTCGGGCCCAAGCTTTTCCAGCATGGCCGGCGGCATCAGATCCTCGGTCATGCGGGTGGCGGCCAGCGGCGCGATGGTGTTCACATGCACGTTATACTTGGCACCTTCCAGCGCCAGCGTCTTCATCAGGCCAACCAGCGCCAGCTTGGCCGCGCCATAATTGGCCTGGCCGAAATTGCCATAGAGACCGGTCGAGCTGGTGGTCATCAGGATGCGGCCATAGCCCTGTTCGCGCATCAGTTCCCAGACCGCCTTGGTGCAGTTGACGCTGCCCATCAGGTGCACGTCGATGACGGTCTTGAAATCATCCAGCGTCATCTTCACGAAGGTCTTGTCGCGCAGGATGCCGGCGTTGTTGATCAGGATATCCACCCGGCCCCAACGCTCCTTCACGTTGGCGACCATCTTTTCCACCGCCGCCATGTCGGTAACGCTGGCGCCATTGGCCATGGCTTCACCGCCGAACGCGGTGATTTCGTCCACCACGGCCTGCGCCGCCGACAACGACGCGCCGGAACCGTCGCGGGCGCCGCCCAGATCGTTGACCACAACCTTGGCGCCGCGCCGCGCCAGGTCCAGAGCATAGGCCCGGCCCAAGCCGCCGCCGGCCCCGGTGACGATGGCAACACGCCCTTCAAAGCTGATGGTCATGAGATGTTGTACCCTTAATCAATGGAATCATGCTCGCAGAATGGCCGTTTAACCAAGCCGGCCGGTGCTGCAAAGCGATTCCGCCACTGCGGGACAGGGGCAAAGCGCCAGAACGGGCCGATCAGGCGGCCGCTTGCGCCGACACGGGCGCTGCATCCAGCGAATAGCCTGCGGAACGCACAGTGCGGATCAGATCAGGCAGTTCCACAGCACCCGGACCGGCATTCACCGCCTTGCGCAGGCGGCGGATATGCACGTCCACCGTTCGCTGTTCGACATAGACATCGCGGCCCCACACGGCATCCAGCAATTGTTCACGGCTGAACACGCGGCCGGGATGTTCCAGGAAGTGGCGCAGCAAGCGGAATTCGGTTGGCCCGAGCTGCACGGTGTGGCCATCACGGGTGACGCGGTGAGCGGTGGTGTCCATCGCGATGCCGGCAAACTCCAGCGCGCCGCCTTGCAGGGCCGGGCGCAGGCGGCGCAGCACGGCGCGGATGCGGGCGACCAGTTCGCGCGGGGAAAACGGCTTGGTCATGTAATCATCGGCGCCGGTTTCGAGGCCGCGGATACGGTCTGCCTCGTCACCGCGCGCGGTGAGCATGACGATGGGCAGGTTGGCGGTGGCCGGCGCGCGGCGCAGGCGGCGGCAGACCTCGATGCCCGAAAGGTTGGCGATCATCCAATCGAGGATGACCAGATCGGGTTTTTCCTCTTCAGCCAGCGTCAACGCTTCCTCACCGTCACCGGTGCGGACCACGTCAAAGCCTTCCTTTTCAAGATTGTAGGTCACCAGCTCGACGAGGCTGGCATCATCTTCAACAAGCAGGATCTTGGCGCGCATCGGTCAGTCTCCTGTGGGGGCCGGGATCATTCCGGGTTGTAAACGCTGGACGTGAAATCGCTCTTGGGCCGTTCCGCCGGGCGCAGGCCGGTGGCGGTGAAGTAAACCATCTCGGCCACCGAGGTGGCGTGATCGCCGATCCGTTCCAGATTCTTGGCAACGAACAACAGGTGCGTGGACGGCGTGATATAGTGCGGATTTTCCATCATGAAGGTGAGCAGCGAGCGGAACAGCGAGTTGTAATATTCGTCCACCTGCTGGTCGCGCTGCAGGATGGCCAACGCCTTTTCGGCATCGCGATCAACGAAGGCATCCAGCGTGTCGCGGATGATTTCCACCACCACACGGGCCATCTGGGGAATGATCACCGCCGGCGCCACCGGCTGCGACTGGGCGACGACAGCCGCCCGCTTGGCGATGTTCTTGGCATAATCGCCGATACGTTCCATCACACCGGCGATCTTCAGTGCTGCCACGATCTCGCGCAGATCATCGGCCATCGGCGCGCGCAGGGCGATGATGCGCACGGCCAGCGCCTCGGCCTCGGCTTCCAGCGCATCAAGGCGCTTGTCATTCTCGATGATGGTCTTGGCGGCTTCGGCATGGCGGTTGATCAGCGCATCCACGCTTTCCGCGATCTGGGTTTCGCACAGGCCGCCCATGCGGGTGATCACCGCGCGCAGCTGGGCAATATCCTCGTCGAAGCTCTTGACGGTGTGGGCGGCGAATTCTGCCATGACTTTTGCCTTTCAAAGCCGGCTGAGAGACGACGGATCTTGGGGGCGGATCAGCCGTAACGACCGGTGATGTAATCCTTGGTGCGGGTCGCCTTCGGGTTGGTGAAGATCGATGACGTGTCATCATACTCCACCAGCGTGCCGAGGTGGAAAAAAGCCGTCTTCTGGGAAACGCGCGCGGCCTGTTGCATGTTGTGGGTGACGATCACGATAGCATAGCGGCCGCGCAGTTCGTCGATCAGTTCCTCGATACGGGCCGTGGCGATCGGATCGAGCGCCGAACAGGGCTCATCCATGAGGATCACATCCGGGTTCACCGCGATGGTGCGTGCGATGCAGAGGCGCTGTTGCTGACCGCCCGAGAGGCTGGTGCCGGGGTGGTTGAGGCGGTCCTTGACCTCCTCCCAAAGACCCGCGCGACGCAAGCTGGTGTTGACGATCTCATCGA
>NZ_JAUMBI010000020.1:0-3300 GCF_032115815.1 Sandarakinorhabdus sp. | reverse complement strand
GCTTGAGGTGATGCGCCTGCAGCGCCACCACGCCATCGATGCCGCCATAGGTATCACGCAGGCCCACTGCTTCCCGAAAGGCGATCAGCAGGGGGATGCGGGCGTAACTCATGCCGCCTTCTCGCTGGCTTTGCGTGCCGTCCACGCCGTGATGATGGCGTGCGCGGTCTTGGCATCTTCGGCCAGGATCGCATCATGGGCGGGCACCCGCGCGGTGATTTCCAATGGCAGCCCGTTGGGATCGGAGAAATAGACCGATTTCACGAAGCCATGATCGATCGGCCCGAAACAGGGCACGCCCGCCGCGTTCAATTTGTCGCGCCAGTCGAGCAATTTCACCTCGTCATCGGCCTCGAACGCGACATGCCGGTCAAATCCATGCACCAGATTGAAATCCCCCTCTTTCACCGTGCCTGGCGCATCAAAGAAGGCGATGAAATTGCCATCGGGCATGCGGAAAAACAGGTGCACGAACGGATTGGGCCGGCCCGATCCCGGCTCCTTCTCCTCCTGCACCACCGCTTCCAGCGGCAGGCCCAGCACATCCTCGTAAAAGGCCCGCGTCTCCTCCGCATCCCGGCAGCGATAGGCGCTGTGATGGATGCCCTTCAGCGGTGTCGTCATGGCGAAGTCCTCCTGAATCAAGGCTGACACAAGGGCTGGCCTTCGCCAAGCCTGCCGGAAGTGCGCGGGCTGCACACGGCGGCATGCGTATTTTTCCTCGGCCGCATCGCAACAACAGCGCGTAGTTTCCGACGCTGCCCGAACCCTTTGGCATAATTACAAACTTGGAAGGCAGGAATCACCATGAATCCTGTGGCATGTGCGTTACAATCATTTTTCGAACAAATCCCATTGATTGCAACAAAATGCCAATCTGGAAATGGTCATTGTTGAAGGAATTTGGAATGCGTAAATTAATTATGGCGGCTGCATCAGTCGCATTTGCGGTTTCTGCACTTCCAGCTGCAGCAACCATTGTGATCTATCAGACACCGGGCGCCGTGCAGCCGGCCGAGAACGTGTTGTTTCAGGGCGCCCCGCCCGTCGGCAACGTCGTGTTTGGCTTCACCAACATCAGCAACACCCGCGTGATCTTCACCGGCTCCGAAGCGCTGGCGACGCCGTCAGCCGGCCAGGCCCGAATCGAAGCGGTTGATGGCGGGCTTGGCCAGCTGTCGTTCGCGCTCGATCCCGGCTTTGGCTTCAAGGAAGTCGAATTCAACATTTTTGGCGCGGGTGCCACCGCCACGCAGGCGGTGCTGAGCTTCACCGATCAGTTCGGCGGCAATTTCAGCGGCACCTATGCTATCGGCAGCGGCCAGAACTTCTTTTCGGCCCGTGCCTTTGACAACCAGTTCATCACCAACGTCAGCTTTGTGCTCAACGGCACGGTTGGCGATGTTCGCCAGTTCCGCATTGGCGGGGTCGGCGATTCCAGCGTCGATCCGGGTGGCGGCCCCGTGCCGGAACCGGCGAGCTGGGCGATGATGTTGGCTGGCTTTGGCCTGGTGGGCGCCACCATGCGTCGCCGCAAAATGCTCCACACCGTCGCATCCTGACAGTGAATTCACGGCCGGCGTGCCCGCATGGGCACGCCGGCCGTGCCCCTTTCATCCTGCATAGCGACTTATCGGCGTGACCGCCCGATCAGCCCGGCCGGCGCTCAAGCCTTGGTGGCGCTGAGGAAATAATTCACCGACACGTCGCTGCCGATGTGGAAGCCCTTGCCCGGCCGCCATGACAGGCCGGCGGGTAACTGCGGCGTCAGGCCGGCGTGACCCAAGGCCTCAGCCAGTTCGGCGGGCGTGAAGAAACGGTTCCAGTCGTGGGCGCCCTTGGGGATGGTGCGGGTGATATGCTCCGCCCCGGCGATGACCACGGCCCAACTGGCCGGCGTGCGGTTTGGCGTGGAGAACACGGCAAGGCCGCCGGGTTTCAGCAGGCTGGCCAGCGCGGCGAAGAAGGCATCGCGGCCGGCGACATGCTCGACGACTTCGAGGCAGGTGATAAGATCGAACTGCGCGCCCGTCGCGGCGAGGTCCTCCACCGCGATGCACTGATAATCAATGGCCAGCCCGCCGGCTTCGGCATGCGCCATGGCCGCCTCGATATTCTCTGGCGCCGCATCGATGGCGCTGGTGGCAGCGCCCATGCGCGCCAGAGGTTCGGCCATCAGCCCGGCGCCGCAGCCGACATCCAGCGCGGCCAGACCTGCCAATGGCCGGCGGCTCTTTGCATTCAGCCCGAAATGCGCCAGCGCCAGCGCACGGGTATGGGCGACGCGCACCGGCGTAATGCGATGCAGCATGGCGGACGTGCCCTTGGGATTCCACCAGTCTGCCGCCAGCTTGCCGAAGAAGGCGGCTTCGTCAGGATTGATGCTGGCAGCAGTGGACATTTTCTTTCCCGTCTACGGCGTATGGCTTGCTTGCCATTGCCCCCACCCGTTCCTATCAGGCAAGGACAATAGTGAAGCACCCCCAAGGGTGCGCAGGCGAAGGAAGCAGCCGGCAATGGCCCGGATCGTGATGAAATTCGGTGGCACCTCGATGGCGGGGACGGAGCGCATTCGCAACGTCGCTGCGCGGGTGAAACGCGAGGTTGACGCTGGCAACGAAGTGGCCGTGGTGGTTTCCGCCATGTCGGGCGAGACGGACCGGCTGGTCGGCTATTGCCGCGAAGCGTCGCCGCTGGCTGATCCGGCCGAATATGACGTGGTGGTCGCCGCCGGTGAGCAGATCACATCGGGGCTGCTGGCCATCACCCTGCAATCGCAGGGCGTGAAGGCGCGCAGTTGGCTGGGCTGGCAATTGCCAATCCGCACCAGCAGCGCCCACAGCGTTGCCCGCATCGAGGATATCGAGACGGCCGCCATCCTGGCCAGCATGGCGGCAGGCGAAGTGGCGGTGGTGCCGGGCTTCCAGGGGCTGACGGCGGATGAGCGGGTGACGACGCTGGGCCGTGGCGGTTCTGACACGTCGGCGGTGGCGCTGGCCGCCGCGCTGAAAGCGGATCGCTGCGATATCTATACCGATGTGGACGGCGTCTACACGACCGATCCGCGCATTGTACCGCGCGCCCGCAAATTGCACCGCATCACCTATGAAGAAATGCTGGAACTGGCCAGCGTGGGCGCCAAGGTGTTGCAGACGCGGTCGGTCGAACTGGCCATGAAGGAAAAGGTTGTGGTGCAGGTGCTGTCGAGCTTCTCCGACGCACCCGGCACGCTGGTGGTGGATGAGGATGACGAGATGGAACAGGAACTGATCGCCGGCATCGTGGCCGACAAGGGTGAAG
>NZ_JAUMBI010000019.1:0-10813 GCF_032115815.1 Sandarakinorhabdus sp. | reverse complement strand
AACAGCGCGCACCAGCGCCTGCATGACGGGATGCGCCGGGCAACGCAGCGCGATGGTCTCCAGCCCGGCGGTTACCAGCGACGCCACCGCCGCATCCGCCCGGCGCGGCAGCACCAGCGTGAGCGGCCCCGGCCAGAACGCCCGCGCCAGTGCGTGCGCCAGCGGCGAAAAGATCGCCAATGTCTCGGCCTGCCCCACATCGGCCACATGCACGATCAGCGGGTTGAAGCTGGGCCGGCCCTTCGCCGCATAGATTCCCGCCACGGCCGCGCCATCATCCGCGCGCGCCGCCAGCCCGTACACTGTTTCCGTTGGCACCGCGACCAGCCCGCCGGCACGCAGCACATCGGCCGCTGCGGCAATGCCGGCGGGATCGGGCGTCAACAGGCGGCTTTCGGGCTGCATTTCGCGCGTCTATACCGGTGCAGAACCGAAAACGGAAACAGCACGGAACTCTGGCCATGCCCTACACCGCCCCCACCACCGAACAGCGTTTCGTGCTCGACGTGATCGCCGATCTGCCGGGCCTCGCCGCATTGCCCGCCTATGCCAACGCCACGCCCGACATGGTGGATGCGATCCTGGCTGAATCCGGCAAGCTGGCCGCAAACGTCTTCGCGCCGCTCAACAAGTCCGGCGACAAGGCCCACGCCAAGCTGGACGACGGCGTGGTGACGCTGCCCGCCGGCTTCGTGGAGGCCTATGGCCAATATGTGCAGGCCGGCTGGGCGGGGCTGGGCGTGCCGGAAGCACATGGCGGCCAAGGCCTGCCCTTCGCCGTCGCGGTCGCCGTGCAGGAACAGCTCACCAGCGCCAACATGGCGTTTGCGCTGTGCATGATGCTGAGCCAGGGCGCGATCGAGGCGCTCGCCGCCCACGCCAGCCCGGAATTGCAGGAGCGCTACCTCTCCAAGCTCGTCACCGGTGAATGGACCGGCACGATGAACCTTACCGAGCCGACCGCGGGCAGCGACGTTGGCGCGCTGAAATCCCGCGCGGAACCCAACGCTGACGGCAGCTGGCGCATCAAGGGCACCAAGATCTTCATCACCTGGGGCGAACATGACGCGGCGGACAACATCGTCCACCTCGTCCTCGCTCGCACGCCGGACAGCCCGGCCGGCACCAAGGGCATCAGCCTGTTCCTGGTGCCGAAATTCCTCCCCGACGGCACCCGCAACGATCTGAAATGCGTTGGCCTTGAACACAAGCTCGGCATCCACGCTTCGCCCACCTGCACGATGAGTTTCGGCGATCTTGATCAGTGCATCGGCTGGATGGTCGGCCGTGAAGGCGGCGGCATGCGCGCCATGTTCACCATGATGAACAACGCCCGCGTGCAGGTGGGCCTGCAGGGCGTTGCCATTGCCGAAGGCGCCATGCAGCACGCGCTGGATTATGCCCGCACCCGCGTGCAGAGCGCCAAGTTCGGCGGTGGGCCCGCTGCGGTGCGCATCATCGAACATGCCGACGTGCGCCGCACCATCATGACGATGCGCGCGCTCACCGAAGCCAGCCGCGCGCTGGTCTATCTGAACGCCGCCGCTGTCGATCGCGCCCATGCCGGCGACAAGGCCGGGCAAGGCCTCGCCGATCTGCTCACCCCCATCTCCAAAAGCTGGGCCACCGATATCGGCGTCGAGGTCGCCAGCCTTGGCGTCCAGATCTTCGGCGGCATGGGCTATGTCGAGGAGACCGGTGCCGCCCAATATCTGCGCGATGCCCGCATCGCCCCGATCTATGAAGGCACCAACGGCATCCAGGCCATGGACCTTGTTGGCCGCAAGCTGGGCATGGACGGCGGCCAGCACTGGAAGGACCTGCTCGGCGAAGTCCGCGCCACGCTGTCTGATCTCGATGAGGATGAGGAACTCAAGCTCATCACCCCGTGGCTGCAGGACGCGCTGGATTCTGCCCAGACCAGTTCGATCTGGCTGGCCGGCGCCAACAACCCCGATGATGTCGCCGCCGGTGCCACGCCCTATCTGCGCCTGATGGGCCTGACGCTGGGTGGCTGGCTGCTCGCCAAACAGGCACTGGCCTCTCGCCACCACCCCGATCCGCAGTTCGCCGCCGCCAAACGCGCCACCGCGCGTTTCTTTGCCGAACAACTGCTGCCGCAGGTGCAGGCGCTTTCCGCCAGCGCGATGCGCGGCGCGGCGCTCCTGTATGCGATTCCGGAAGACGGACTGGCCGCGGCCTGAGCCGGCCAACAAGAAAGGGGCGGCCATTGCCGGCCGCCCCCAGAAGCACACGAACCGCCGATCAGGCCGCGACGGCGATCTGCCGACGGCGAGAGGCAAGGCCGACCGCGCCGAAGCCGACGATCAGCATGGCCCAGCTCGCCGGCTCCGGCACGCCACCGACCTGGAACGAAAAGTCGGTGTGCAGATCGGTCCACGGACCGCAGTGCGGGCCGCCGTCCCCGCAGCCGGGGCCGACGCTGCTGTGCGCGTTGAAATTCTCGGAACCGATGGTGGGACCGCCCAACGCCAGCGCCCAGTTCCATCCATCCGCGGCATTGGCCACCGTCAGCCAGTAATTGGTTCCGGCCTTGATGTTCCAGCCCGGACCGACTTGAGCATCAAACCGGTAGATACCGGGAATGGTGGTCGCCACCATGCTGGCGGCAACAAACTGCTTGAGACCACCAGTTGTATTGTTACCCGGAGGGGTGATTGCGGGCTGGCCCAGGGCCGGATTGTTGTTTTGAAGAACAACTTCCCACATGTTGCTCTGGGAAATGCTGCCCCACCATGTCAGCTGGCTGACATGCGTAGTGGCAACCGGCACAAAATCATCCGCGATGATCGGGCCGGAGGCATTGTGGTACGAAATGTTCGGCGGCGTTGCCAACGATGTTGGCAGATCCTGATAGACAATGGTTGACGATGCCATTGCCGGCGTCGCTGCCACGACCACACTGAACAATCCGATGGCCGCGACTGCTGATAATTTGCTCGAAATGAATGACATAACGACCTCCTCTCACAATAATCTTGCTCAACGAGCGCAGATAGCAGACTCGTTTGCGGCAGAACCGGCAATTTCGGTTTTTTACGGATGACCTCAACCCATTGTTTTTTCTTGTGCATCGCGGGTTCCTGGCTTTTATCGCTCCCATTTCGGGCAGCCCCAGCGGCAGATTCCAGCGCACTTCCGGGCAGCGGCCGAGTCGCGGACAACCAGCGACGGCTCTCGTTTCAGCCTAGCGGCTAAACCCTCCCCCGCTCCCGCCCGTTAACCCTCCAGATGGAGGTGGCCGCATGGGGGTGGAGGAACGCTGGCAGGATCGCGCGCCGCGCCGTTTGCCGGCCTGGCGGGGGCGGGATGATCGCAACAGCCGGGTGCAGCAGCGCTCGCGCTGGATGCTGATCGCCGGCAGTGCGCTGCTGCTGGTGGCGATGATGCTGGCGCGCTGGCTGCCGCACGGGCTAGGTCGCAGTGCCGCAAAACCCGCGACTCCAATGGCGCCAGCCGTGGTGGCCGCGGCGCCCATCGGCTTTGGTGAGAGACTGACGCCGGACAAGCTCAAGCTGGTCGATGTGCCGGCGCAGCAACTGCCAAAGGGCCATTTCGCGCGCATCGATCCGTTGATCCTGGGCCAGGGCCGCACCGCGATGCGCCCCATCACGGCCAATGAAATCGTGATCGAAGCCGCACTGGTGGCCGGCGCCACCCGGCTTTCCACCGCACCGCTGCTCGGCCCCACCATGCGCGCGCTGGCGGTGCAGGTAAACGAAGTGGCCGGCGTTTCGGGGCTGGTGTTCCCTGGCGACCGGGTGGACCTGTTCCTGGTGCGCCAGCCCGATGAAGCGATGCCCTATGCCGATCTGCTGGCGCAGAATATCCGCGTGCTGGCGGTGGGCAGCGACATGAACATCGCCCGCGAAAAGCCCGGCGTGGTGAAAACGGTCACGCTGGCAGTGAACCCGTTGCAGGCGCAGAAGCTGACGCTCGCCATGACCACCGGCGAGATCAGGCTGGCCTTGCGCCCGTTCAGCAACGAAGCACGGGTGCGCCTGCAAACCGTGCAGGTGAGCGACCTCAGCGATGGCGCCACCACCCGGCTGGTGCGCAAGCCCGGCGGCGTGGCCACACCGGCCGCTGTTCTGCCCTGATTGGCATTGAAAAGCCCCGGTAATCCACTGATCAGAAACGGCTCAGCATCGTGATAATCCGGCCCGACCTTGACTTTGCTGCAAATGACGCCCACATGAGGGTTGCTAATCGTCGCCTGCGACGGAAATTGACGCCTGAAAAACGGCTCCTTCTCCTTTCTCGCGCTACCAGCTCCGGCCGTGCATTTGCGGCCGGGTTTCTTGTTTTCGCGAAAGGAAAACATCACATGATCACCGGAACCGTCAAATTCTTCAATGCCGACAAGGGCTATGGTTTCATCTCGCCGGAAAATGGTGGCGATGACAACTTCGTCCACATCAGCGCCGTCGAGCGCGCCGGCATGAGCACCCTGAACAAGGACCAGCGCGTCAAGTACGAACTGGAAACCGATCGCCGCGGCAAGACCTCGGCTGTCAACCTCGAAGCTGCGTAAGCGGCAGGGGCCGGGCAGCGCCGCAAGGCTGCTGCCCGCCCTTCGAGGCGCCCCTGCGCGGCGGTCGTTCCGGCCCTTGGCTTGTCCAGGGCCTGGAAAACACCCGCGCAGGGTTGCTGCCTGCCCGTTCACACCAACCAATTCCCTTCTGCGGGCGGCCCCCTCTGCAATCAGCAACGCCGCACTGCACCGAACAACAGGCGCCCATCCGCGCCAGGATCTTGATGACCATTACCCCCATTGAAAACAGCCGCCGCCAACAGGCTGCGCGCCGCACGCTTTCTCTTCAGTACGGCAACCACGAACATCGCCGTTCACCGGTCCTCACCCGCAGCGAACTGCGCCAGCTGGTACTTAATCAGCTGGGTTGACCAGCCACCCGGCCAGCTCCCCCGCCTTGGCCGCGTTCCCGCAAAGGATCACAGCATGCGCGCCACCAGCCTGTTCTACTCCACGCAGATCGATCAATGCGCCCGCAACGCGGCCGATGCCGTGCTGGACAATCAGCGCAACATGTTCCTGCGCGCGCAGGCCGCCTGGCAGACGCTGGCCGACAAGGAAATCGCCGCCCAGGCCGAGCGCGACAAGCGCCTGCCGGCCTGACATCGGCACCAATCAGGGCCCGATTCAGGGCGCCGGGTGCATCGCCCGATCAACCCAGTGCGCACACAACGCCCCCACCAGTTGCGCCGCCACGAACGCCGGCACGCTGGCCGGCGCGATGCCATCGAATGTATCGGTCAGGCTGCGGGCAAAGGTGAGCGTGGGATTGGCGAAGCTGGTTGACGACGTGAACCAGCACGCCGCTGTGATATAGAGCGCCACGCAGGCTGGCACGGCTTCCGGCCGATACCGCCCGCTGAGCAGCACGGTGAGCAGCAGGCCGAAGGTGGCGATGAATTCGCCCAGCCACTGCCCGGCGCCATCGCGAACATGGCCGGAAAACTGCAGGATTGGCAGATCGAACATGGCGTGCGCGCACCACACTCCGGCCACACCGGCCACCAGCTGCACCGCCATCATCGCCGCCCCGCTGGCCCAGCTGCCTTCGCCGCGCAGCCGCGTGACGATGGTGACGGCCGGATTGAAATGCGCGCCCGAAATCGGCCCCAGCATGGCGATCAGCACATAAAGCATCGCGGCGATCGCGCCGACATTGCCGATCAGCGCCACCGCGACATTGCCGCCGGCCAGCCGCTCCGCCATCACGCCCGATCCCACCACGCAGGCAAACAGCAGGAAACTGCCCAGCGCCTCGCCCACCAATATCGCCCGCATGCTGCCCCCAGCCCTTGTTGTTGGCGCCATCATCGGAGTGCTGGCGCGGCTGTCAACCGCTCAACGCATCGGGAAGGGCAGGCCGCGCTCCCCCACCGGCGGCAGCACATCATCCACATCGATCACCCGCGCTTCATTGCTGCTGCCGGGCAGGGCCGCCAGCGTGGCGGCGGCGCGATCCAGTACCACATCCCACGCCGCCGCCATGGCCGGCGTGAAGCCATCCCCGCAGCCATCACGGATCACGGCGGCAACGATGGGCAGGAAATCGGCAAACACGGCGCGCGGAATGCCATAGGCATCATGGGTGATGGCTTCGGTGCCCAGGAAGGCGCCGCCCCAGCCGCCTTCGGGTGCGTAAGGCGACGCCAGATCGAGCGCCATCTCCAGACTGCGGTTCAGCATTTCGCCACGGATGCGGCCGGAGGTGTCGCGCCAGAATTCAGCCTCCATGGCCGGGTGCAGCGCAAACAGCCGCGCATAGATGGCCGGCTGCGGATCGCCGATTCGGGCAACGGCCAACTCCAGGCTGGCTTCAAGGGCGGCGCGGTTCTTCATGATCCCATGCTGCGCTGCTGGCGCGCCCAAGCCAAGTGCCGGTTTTGCAGAGGGACAACGCCGGAACGGCGTTAACCCTTTTTTATCGGGTTGGCCATTGACAATTTCGTGACGATATTTAACAAAGTGTTTCATTGGTTGTTGCGTTGGTGTGTTTGAGTAGGGCCAGCGCTCGAGTGGGGGATACTCCAATGAACGATGCGCGGCCCTTCGTTGATTTTTACGCGATCCTGCGGGTTCATCCCGAGTGCGATCACCGCACGCTGGAAATCGCCTATCGCAACCTTGCGAAAATCTATCACCCCGATCATCCGGAAACCGCCGACATCGACATGTTCAATGCGGTGATCGAGGCCTATCGCGCGCTCAAGGATCACGGCAAGCGCCTCGCTTATGATGCGCAATACAGCAGCCACACCGGCTTCGTGTTTGCCGCCGACGATGAAATCCTGGCTGAAGAGCGCACCGCGCTGTCCGATGCCGATGTTCATGCCGAAGTGCTGCTGTACCTGTACAAGCGCCGCCGCGAACGCGCCCAGGAACCGGGCGTGGGCCAGTATGAACTGCAGCGCATGCTGGGCTGCACCACCGAAGCCTTTGATTTCCATGCCTGGTATCTGAAGGCCAAGGGCCTGATCGAAACCACCGACGCCGGATCGTTGGCGATTACCATCGCCGGGGTGGATCATGTGATCAGCACGTCGCGCACCGTGGCGCAGGAAAAGCTGCGCATCACCCAGTTCGCCGGCACTGCGGGCCCGCGCGCCTGGCCGCACGCCGCCGCCGCCTGAACCGGGCCAGCTTGCACCCCAAGCTGATAGACGCACGCGCTGCTTGGCGTTAGGGAACGGGCAATCCCGTTTCTTCATGCAAAGCAGACCCTCGTGAACCTGTTTACCGACTATGCCGCCGTTCTGAAGGCGGCGCTGGCTGAGCTGACCGACGCTGGCACACTGCCCACCGGCCTGTCCCATGCCAGCGTCACCGTGGAACCGCCGCGCGATGCCAGCCACGGCGATCTGGCCACCAACGCCGCGATGGTGCTGGCCAAGCCTGCGGGCATGAACCCGCGCGCATTGGCCGAAGCGCTGGTGGCGGTTCTGCGCACCAAGCCGGGCATTGCCGCTGCCGAAGTCGCCGGGCCGGGCTTCATCAACCTGAAGCTGGCCGACAGCGTGTGGCACGCACAGATCAACGCCATGCTCGGCGCCGGCAGCGATTATGGCCGCTCCACGGTGGGCCAGGCCAAGCGCATCAACGTCGAATATGTCTCCGCCAATCCCACCGGGCCGATGCACATGGGCCATTGCCGGGGTGCGGTGGTAGGCGATGCCCTCGCCGGCCTGCTGGAATATGCCGGCTGGGACGTGACACGCGAATATTACATCAACGATGCCGGCGGCCAGGTCGATACGCTCGCCCGTTCCGCCCACCTGCGCTACCGCGAAGCGCTGGGCGAAGCCATCGAGATCCCCGAAGGCTTCTACCCCGGCGACTATCTGGTGCCGGTGGGCCAGGCGCTGGCCGCCGAGTTTGGCGACGCGCATGTGAACGCGCCCGAAGCCGACTGGCTGGCCCTGTTCCGCAGCCGCACCGTCGCCCTGATGATGGAGCGTATCCGTGCCGATCTGGCGCTGCTTGGTATCGAACAGTCGGTATTTTTCTCCGAAGCCTCGCTCGGCACCAAGGTGCAGGACGCGCTCGACACGCTGAAGTCCAAGGGCCTGATCTATGAAGGCGTGCTGGAAAAGCCGAAAGGCGACGCTGCCGACGATTGGGAAGCCCGCCCGCAGACCCTGTTCCGCTCGACCGATTTCGGTGACGATCAGGACCGGGCGATGCAGAAATCCAACGGCAACTGGACCTATTTTGCCGGCGATGTCGCCTATCACTGGGACAAGCTGACCCGGGGTTATGACGCGCTGGTCAACATCTTCGGCGCCGATCACGCCGGCTATGTGAAGCGGATGACAGCGGCGGTGAAGGCGCTGTCTGATGGCCGCGTGCCGCTCGACATCAAGATCGTGAACCTGGTGAAATTGCTGCGCGCCGGCGAACCGGTGAAGATGTCCAAACGCGCCGGCACCTTCGTGACGTTGGGCGAAGTGGTGGAAGAAGTGGGCAAGGATGTCGTCCGCTTCGTGATGCTCACCAAGCGGCCGGAATCGATGATGGATTTCGATTTCGCCAAGGTGGTGGAACAGAGCCGCGACAACCCGGTATTCTATGTCCAGTACGCCCACGCCCGCATCGCCTCGCTGGGCCGCAAGGTCGCCGAAGCCGGGGTGGCGCTGCCGGAGCCTGACCTGACGTTGCTCGATGCCGACGAACTGAACGTCGTCAAGATGGCCGCCAACTTCCCGCGCATCGTCGAGCAGGCCGCCGAAGCGCGCGAACCGCACCGCATCGCCTTCTATCTCGGCGATCTCGCGGCGGCCTTCCACAGCCAGTGGAACGCCGGCAATGATGATGCGACCCGTCGCTTCGTGCTGGCCGATCGGCCTGATCTGACCGCGTCACGGCTGGCCATGGCCCGCGCGGTGGGGCAAGTGATCAAGAACGGCCTCGCGGTGATCGGGGTGGCCGCTGCCGAGGAATTGCACTGATGGCGCAAAGGGACGAAGACGCCCCCTGGCTGGCTGAAGCGACGCCGCTGCGGGCGGAACCGAAGAAGCGGCCGTTTCTCAACATCGCCATCGCCGTGCTGGCGCTGGGCGCAGTCGCGGCCGTGGCGCTGCTGATGCTGCTTGGCCGGCGCGATGGCGGCTCGTCCCAGGGCTATATGGAAGCCGATCAGGCACCGCTGATCGAAGCCGATGCCGGCCCCTACAAGGTGCCGCCCGCCGATCGCCAGGGCATGGATGTGCAGGGCGACGGCGAAGTGATCCACGAAGCCGTGCGCGGCGAGAACCCGGGCGCTGTGATCGACATGGGCGCCCTGCCCGAAGAACCGCTGGGCCGCCCGCGCGACCTGCTGCCGCCAGGCAGCGCGCCGCCGCCACCGCCCGCCGCACCCGCCGGCCAGCCGGTGCAGGTGCAGGTGATGCCGGCCGGGCCGGCCGCTGCCCCGCCAACCCGCCCGCTTCCGGCCAAACCGGCGGTGCCGCCGCCGGCGCCCGTGGCCGTGAAACCGGCGCCGGCCAAGCCCGTTGCCGTGCCGCCAGCGCCCGCCAGCAAACCGCCAGTTGCCGTCACCAAGCCGCCAGCGCCCGTCACCGCGCCGGCAGCCACCGGCAGCAAGACGGTGCAGATCGGTGCCTTTTCCAGCGAGGCCAAGGCCGAAGAGGAATGGGCCCGGGTGTCCGGCAAGGCCAAGCTGACAGGCAAGCAGATCCAGAAGCTGACCTCGTCGAGCGGCAAGATACTGTGGCGGGTGCGCGGCACGGCCGCTGATCCCGATGCCGCCTGCAAGGCCATTCTGGCCGTGAAAGGCGCGTGCGAGGTGAAGAAGTGATGCAGCCGCTTTTCCTCGGGCTCGCCGGGCTGACCCTGAATGACGAGGAGCGCGCGCTGTTCCGCAGCAGCAATCCGGCTGGCTATATCCTGTTCAAAAGAAACGTTGATTCGCCCGATCAGGTGCGCGCGCTGACCCAGAGTTTGCGCGATCTTGCCGGCCGCGACGTGCCGATCCTGATCGATCAGGAAGGCGGCCGCGTCGCCCGGGTGCGACCGCCGCACTGGCCAGAGTTCCCGACCGGCGAACGCTTTGGCCTGCTCTACGACAAGGCGCCGATCACCGCGATCGAGGCCTGCCGCCTGAACGCACTGGCGCTGGCGGCGCTGCTGAGGGACCTTGGCATCAACGTCGATTGCCTGCCGTTGCTCGACGTGCGCGACTTGCAAGGCCATGATATCATTGGCGATCGTAGCTTTAGTGCCGAACCGATGGTGGTCTCCGCGCTGGGCAAGGCCGTGCTGGATGGCTTCAAGGCCGGCGGCATCTGCGGCGTCGTCAAGCACATCCCCGGCCATGGCCGCGCCCGTGCGGACAGCCACCTGGAACTGCCGGTGGTGACCGCCAGCCGCGACGAGCTGGAACGCGATTTCGAGCCGTTCCGTCGCCTTGCCGATGCGCCGATGGCGATGACAGCCCACATCACCTACACCGCGCTGGACGCCGCACGCTGCGCCACGCTGTCACCCGATGTGATTGATTTCATTCGTAATGACATCGGCTTTGGTGGCCTGTTGATGTCCGACGATCTGGGCATGCATGCGCTCGGCAACCCGCAATCGGGCGGCCACCCGCCGGGCAGCAACGCGCTGCAAGACTTCGGCGCCCGCGCGCTGGCCAGCCTCGACGCCGGCTGCGATATCGCCCTGCATTGTTCAGGCGATTTTGGCGAGATGCGTTCCATCGTCGAAGCCGCTCCGGTGATGAGCGAAGCCGCTGCAACCCGCCTCGCCGCCGCCATGGCCTGG
>NZ_JAUMBI010000018.1:0-9413 GCF_032115815.1 Sandarakinorhabdus sp. | reverse complement strand
TCGGCCCAACCGGGCGGAAAATCGAAATCCCCATAGATCGCTCGCTCGGGCCGCGGGTTCCTGCATGGGAGGCTTTCGTACGCCAAGTGGCGCCCGAAACCCTTCATCTATTCGGTCAATGAGAAGGTCTAATGCATTACCCGAGAGCGGACAGCAGATGGCTGTTATTTGAATGACCGATTTTGGGACATTACTTCCGTTTCTGGCGGTGTCGCGAAATGTCGGCTTCCGCCATGAACGGTCATTTATGCACGCAGTCGATTGACGTCGTCGAACAGCTTTGGCTGGGTCGGGACGAGACGGTCCGGTTTCGGATGGTCAGGGTCGGAAAGCACCTCGTCGGCAGCCAATTCAACACACGCCGTTCCGATGAGGTAAGTGGATTGACGCGCAGCGGATTGTCGCTCGGGAGCGCCTCCACCTGCTCGATTGCCGCGACCTGAGCCAGCTCAGCGCGGGCCCTTGCCAACGCGTGGGACGAGATTGGGATCGGGGTCGGTGTCTCCGTGGCGCGGGCAGATGGTGCCGATCTCGGCCCGCCGCTGGGCCAGATAGACCTCGCGCACGGCGACGTAGGGATCGCCGCTTTCGTTGCGGATGCGCTGGAGCTGGCTGTCGATCTCGACCCGGTCGGTCAGGGCGTCGACGACCGCGAGCGCCACGTTCACCTTGCCGTCATCGAACGGCTTGCCCACCACTGTGGGCAGGACCGCCTTGTCCAGGCCAAGGCCGAAGAGATCGCGCAAGGTGGTGGGGCCGACGAGTGGGAGGAAGAAATAGGGGCCATTGCCGACGCCGTAGCAGGCAAAGGTGTTGGCGAAGCTGTTGGGCCGGTAAGGCAGGTTGAACGGCTTGCGCCGCGCCATGTCGAACAGTCCGGCAACGCCGATGGTCGAGTTGATCCCGAACCGTGCTGCGGACTTGGCCGCGCGCCCGATCTTGAGCTGCAGGATGTGGTTGAGGAAGCTGGCCGGTTCGTCGAGGTTGCGCAACACGTTGCGCAGGCCGTTGCGGACGGGCTTGGGAACGGCCGAGGCATATCCCAGCGCGACCGGTGCGACGACCGCCTTGTCGATCGCCTGAATGGCCGCGAACGACTGCGCGTTGAGTTTGGCAAGCGGATCGATCCGCGACGATTGGCGCGCGGTGACAATGATCTCCTTGCCCTCGTCTGGCGCAGTGCCGGTGGTCGAACCCGGACTGACCGGTGTGCCGTCGGCCTTGTTGAGTTGGGCGGGCGCTGCAGCCTGAGTCGTGTCACCGACGAATGTGGGAACGGCCACCCCAACCGGCGGCTGGGTAGCGGGCAGCGTTGCCGACGGCTCCGGTGCAGTGGCAGCCGGCTGGCTCTCCTGCGCGGTAAGCGCGGCGGCGGAGTGCGCTGCCGAGGTGGCTACGGAAAGGGCGGCGGCGAGTACGCCAGCTGCGATCACGCCCAAGCGCCGGGCGCCCGCTGTGCGCCGTGTGCGATCATGCGTTCTCTCCTGTACGCCGCCGCTGACAGGCAGCGCCATTGCCGGAGGGCATGATCGACTTCATGCGGTCGATCCCTCTCAGCATGAAGCAAGTCTGAGAGGTGCGGATTGATGAAGCCCCGGATGCCGGTGGCAAGCTCTTCCGCCCCTTTGGCAGTCGGGCCGGATAGCCCAGTTGTCCACGACTTCGACCTGAGCTCGACCGTATCCACAATAGAGGCTTGGTGGCGCTGACGGACGTGCCCTCGAGGCACTGGAGCAATTCATCAACCATGGTTTTCACTATGATCTCATGAAGTTGCGATCCGTTGAGGGTCACCTTCCAGTCGCCCACCAAGAGCAGGCGTGCCCAATTGCTTGGCCGGTATGAGCGAGAGCGATCCAACATCGCTATCGCGCTACCATATGCGCGGGCTCAAGGCTTTGGCAGATTGGCGTGGATCACCGAGGTCAGGTTTTGCCGCAATCGGTCGTTCGCCCATCGATCAGTCCGTAAAATTTGTCTGAGTCCAGACTCAATTAAGTCATTGCTCAAATCTGCTCGATATGAGATGTTTTCGGCATGGGGAGAATCAAACAAGCTGATCAGACCGATCCTGCGCCCGCAAAGGGCAGGGTCAGGGGCGTGACCAAGAATTCGGCCGAAGCGCGCCGGAGTATCCTGGATTCGGCCACGCTGATGTTCGGGCGCAACGGCTTTGCGCGCACCGGTACCGAGCAGATCGCTGACCATGCCGGCTACAGCCAGGCGACGATCTTCTTCCACTTCAAGACCAAGGCCGGGCTGCTCGAAGCCTGCCTCGAAGACGCCCTCGCCCGTGCGACCACAAATCTCGTTGCCGCCGACACCTCGGGGACGCTGCAACTGGCCGAGCGCCTGGATCGCGCCTTCGACGATCATCCAACGGCCGAGTTCCTGGGCCGCATGCTGGTCGAGTTCGGCGACAATTCGACCATCAAGCCGGTTTATGCCGCCTTTCACGAGCATGTCCGCCAACTGATCGCTGCTGAACTGGAGCGCGATACCGGCGTTGGCGGTCGGCGTGCCTATGTGGCGGCGGCGGCCATCCTCTCGATGATGGTGGGCATCCATGCCGAGCAGCGGCTGGAAACCATCCGCTTCGACCGTCGCGATTTTCGCGAAATGTTGCTCAACGTGACCCAGCTGCTTCTGCACCAACTAGGCCGACCTGACGGCGCCGGCCCATAATCATTCTCGTCTAGCCAACTCGAAAAACCAGAACATCAAAAACCTGCCGCAACGGCGGGAACAGGGAAGGATTGTCCATGTTTCAACCATCTGTGGCGCGGGTCCGCGCCAGCCGTCTTGCTATCGTGGCCGCCCTGCTGGCGAGCCCCACCCTTGCCCAGACTGCGGCTGCCGACGCCGCTGCGACCGACGCAGTGGAAGAAATCGTCGTCACCGCCCAGCGCCGCGCACAGTCGCTGCAGGATGTGCCGATGGCGATTTCGGCAATCTCGGGTGCAACGCTGCGTGATGCCGGCGCCATCGGCATCGAAGGTGTCGCGGCGTTGGTGCCCTCGCTGCAACTGATCGCCAACAACCAGCCGCTGGCGCAAAGCTATCGCATTCGCGGCCTCGGCACCGATCCCAACATCCCCACGTTCGAACCCAGCGTCGCCCTGTTCATCGACGGCGTTTACATGCCGCGTTCAGGCTTGGGCGTTGAAGACCTGGTGGATATCGAGCGGGTTGAAGTGCTGAAGGGCCCGCAATCCACCCTCTACGGCAAGAACGCCACCGCCGGCGTGATCAGCGTGGTTTCGGCTCGCCCGTCCGATGAATTCGATGCCCGGCTGGAAGCGACCGCCGGCATCATCGAAGGTGGCCGCATCGCCTTTGCGTGGCGCATGGCGGGTTCGGTCACGGGTGCCCTGGCCAAGGGCGTGCGCGGGCGGGTCACGGCGGTCTACTACGATGCCGGCCCCAGCTTCCGCAATCTCACGCCCGGCGCCGAACAGGCCAACGAGATGCGCCGCTATGCCGTGCGCGGCCAGCTGGAATTCGATCTTTCGGAAAACATCACCTTGAACCTCACCGGCGCACGCAGCGAGGTGCTCGACAGCAACGGCACCAACCCGGATCTGTTCCGCGGCGCGGCCAACGAACCCAGCATGTTGCTCGACAACAATGCCGCGCTGAATGCCCGCTTTGGTGTCACCGCCTGCCCGGACAATGATCCGCGCAACCGGGTGATCTGCACCACCGACCCCAACCGCTCGAACAGCGTCAACGACATGCTGTCGGCGACCTTCAATGCCGATCTGGGCGGCGTTACCCTCACGTCCATCACCGCCTGGTCGCAATATCGCAGTGGCCTGCTCGCCAACGACATCGATCAGGTGTCGCTGCCGCTGGTCACCTTCCGCGACATCCAGGCCGGCGAAACCTTCACGCAGGAAGTGCGCCTGGTCTCGCCAACGGGTGGCAGTTTCGAATGGCTGCTGGGTGCCTATTACCTCGACTCAAGCTTTGAGCGTGGCGACCGTGGCCGCACCGCAATGTTCGAACTCCAAGGGGCTGCAGGGCTGTTCCCGCTCTCCCCGCTGCTGCCGCCGCAGGTCGTCTATGGCCAACCCGGCGACAAGGGCTTCCTCGATTCCCGCGCCTCTTCGGAGTATTTCGCGCTGTTCGGGCAGGCGACCTACAGGTTCAGCCCGCTGTTCGCACTGACCGGCGGGCTGCGCTGGCAGACAGAAACCAAGACCGCCTCCATCAACAACCGGGCCAGCTTCACGCCCAATCCCGGTTTGCCCGCCGGCAGCCCGCTGGCCGGCATCAACCTGCTCACGCTCAGCCTGGTGCCCAGCGCCACCTTCCCGGCCGGCGTGCCAATCAATGGCCCGCTTGCCCCAGTGAAGGATGATGATGTCACCTGGAACGTCACCGCCAACATCACGCCCGATGACGACAGCCTGATCTATGCCACCTATGCCCGTGGTTCCAAGGCCGGCGGCCACAATATCGCCTTTGGCAACGCTGTGCCGGCGCTGCGCGGCTTTGGAGCCGAAACCGTGGATCACTGGGAATTGGGCGGCAAGTTCGATCTGGCCGATCGCCGCGCCCGCATCGCGATCAGCCTGTTCCGATCGGATTACAACAATTACCAGAACGCCGGCTTCGTTGGCCTGCAGTTTCTGGTCAACAACGCCGAAAAGGTGCGCGTGACCGGCCTGGAAGCCGAAGGCACGTTCCGCCTGGCCAAGGGCCTCACCATGAACCTGGGCGGCGCGTGGATCGATGCCAAGTTCCGCCGCTACAACGGCGGGGCCTGCTGGTTCGGGCGCGCGCCGGACAGCAACCCGGGTCCGACCGGGGCGCTCACCAGCTGCGATCTGTCAGGCAAGCGGCTGCCGTTGGCGCCGGAGATCCGGATGACAGGCGCGCTGCAATATGAACACGCCACCTCGCTGGGCGCGCTTTACGCCCGCACCGATGTGAACTGGCAGAGCAAGGTGAACGTCAACAGCGCCAGCCTTGATCCCCGCAACGTCCAGAACGCCTATGCACTGGTCAACGCGCGCCTGGGCTTGCGGTTGGACAATGGCCTGGATGTCTCCGTGTGGGCGACCAATCTGTTCGACACCACAGTGGTGCAGCAGGGCGGCGTGCTCAGCCTGTTCGGCACCACGTCGGGCTTCCAGAACTTTCTCGCGCCCCCACGCCAGCTTGGCGTCACCCTGCGCTATGGCTTCTGACGCGCAAGCCGGCATGGGAAGCATCCATGGCTTGTACCACGGTGGCTGATCTGCCGGCGGCGATGACGCCGCCGGCCATCACCCGGCCCGTTTGAGGAACCGCAGCAGATGACGACCATCCATGTCGCAGGCGTCGCGATGACGAAGTTCGGCCCCAACCTGAGCGCCACGGTCAAATCGCTCACCGCAGAGGCTGTCGCGGCCTGCCTGGCCGATGCCGGCGCCACGCCCGGCGCCGTGCAGGCAGCCTACTTCTCCAACACGATGCAGGGTTTGCTCGAAGGCCAGCTGTCGATAGCCGGTCAGATTGCGCTGCGTCACGCCGCTGTTGAAGGCATGCCGGTCGTCAATGTCGAGAACGCCTGCGCGTCCGGATCGACCGCGCTGTGGCTGGCCTGCCAGCATCTGCGTTCCGGTGCCGCCGATATCGTGCTGGCCGTGGGCGTGGAAAAGATGGTCTTCACCGACGATGCGCGGCGCGCCACCGTCATGCGCGCCTTTGAAGGCGGCATGGACGTCAGCGTCGGGGAAGAGACACTCAATGACCTGCTGAAGCTGGGCGCCGGCGTCGATGGCCCGTCCGGCGACGGCCACCGCACCCGCTTCATGGATATCTATGCCGCGCTGTGCCGCGCCCACATGGCGCGCTTTGGCACCACACAGCGCCAGCTGGCGATGGTGGCGGCCAAGAACCATGATCATTCGATCCACAATGAAAAATGCCATTTCCGCAAGGCGATGAGCGTGGACGAGGTGCTCGCCTCGCGGCCACTGGGCTATCCTCTCACTGTGGCGATGTGCTCGCCGCTGTCTGACGGTGCGGCGGCGGTGCTGCTGTGCACGGATGCCGGGCTTAAGAAGCTGCAGGGCCAGGCGCCGTCTGTCCTGATCAAGGCCTGTGAACTCACCTCGGCCACCACGCGTGACTTCGCCGATTTCGAAGCCCACGTGGCCCGGCGCGCGGCGCTGACCGCCTATGATCGCGCTGGCCTCGGCCCCGGCGATATTGATGTTGCCGAAGTGCATGATGCCGCCGCGTTCGGCGAAATCTTCATGACCGAACTGCTGGGCTTCTGCGCCATGGGCGAAGGCGGTCCGCTGGCGGAGCGTGGCGAAACGCGGATAGGCGGGCGCATCCCGGTCAATCCGTCGGGCGGGCTGGAATCCAAGGGCCACCCCATCGGCGCCACCGGCCTCGGCCAGATTTATGAATTGACCCAGCAACTGCGCGGCGCCGCCGGCGCTAGCCAGGTCAGCGGCGCGCGCACCGCCCTGCAGGAAAACAGCGGCGGCCTGCTCGGCATCGAAGAAGGCGCTGCCGTCGTCACCATCCTCCAGCGCCAGAACTGAAGGCACAAACCATGAAGCATACCCCCACCCTGTTTGCCGAAGGCTTCCTTTTCCCCGAAGCGCCGCGCTGGCACGCCGGCCGCGGGCAGTTTTTCGTGAGCGACATTGATCGCGGGCAGGTGTTCGCAGTGTCCACCGACGGCCAGCGCCATCAGGTCTATCAGGGGCCGGACTGGGTGTCGGGCACCGCTTTTGAAGACGATAAGACGCTGCTGATCACCAATGCGCGCAGCCGCAGCCTAGTGCGCGTGCGTCTCGATCAGCCCGATGCGCCGCCCGAAATGATCGCCTCCCTCGCCGAAATCGCGCCCTATGGCATCAACGACATGATCCGCACGCCCGCCGGCATCTGCTTCATCGACACGGTCAGTTTCGATTTCGTCGCCTATGCCCGCGGCGAGATTGCTGCCCAACCCAGCGTGCTCGCCCGCGTCGATGGCGACGGGCGGGTTTCGGTGGCGACCGACGCGGTGAGCTTCCCCAATGGCATGGTGCTCACGCCCGATGGCAAGCGCCTGCTGGTGGCGGACTCGCTCGGTCAATGTGTCCACGCCTTCGCGCTCGCTGCCGACGGCACGCTCAGCGAACGCAGCTGCTTTGCCGCAATGCCCGGCGAGATGCCCGACGGCATGTGCCTGGATGCCAGCGGTGCCGCTTGGGTCGCCGCGCACGGCAGGGTCGTACGGGTCGCCGAAGGCGGCGAAGTGCTGGAAGAGGTGGACATGGGCAGCACCTCGGCAACGGCCGTCGCCTTGGGCGGCGCCGACGGCCGCACGCTGCTGATCACCGCATCCGACAGTTATGATCGCGCGGTGATGGCCCGCAATCCGACCGGACGGCTGTTCACGGTGCAAGTGGCGGTGCCGGGTGTCGGCCTGCCGTCAGTTTACTGAAAGGGAGCGTGAGGCATGACGCAAAGGCTGACCGGCAAAACGGCCCTCATCACCGGGGCGACATCGGGCATGGGTGTCAACGTCGTCCGGCGCTTTGTCGCCGAAGGCGCGAACGTGCTGTTCTGCGGCCGCTCTGCCGAGGCTGGTGAAGCCGTGGCCGCCGAGATTGGCGCAGGCGCGCGCTTCATGCGCGCCGATGTGACTGATGAGGCCGACGTGATCGCCATGGTCAAGGCCGCGCAGGAGATTGGCGGCGGGCGGATTGATTTCCTGTTCAACAATGCCGCGCCGGCGCTACGCGACACCCCGGTTACAGCGCTGCCGGCCGAAGAGATCGCCAGTGCATCGATGGCCATCTTCGGCAGTGTCGTGCTGATGACCAAGCATGTCGCCGCCGTGATGCAGGCGCAGGGCGGCGGTTCCATCCTCAACAACGGCTCCACCGCCGCGCACCGGGCTAACAGTTCGCCGTCGCTCTACAGCGCACTCAAGGCCGCGGTCTGCCATTTCACCCGCTGCATGGCGCTGGAACTGGCCGATTACGGCATCCGCGTGAACACGGTGTCGCCGGGCGCCATCCCAACGCCAATCTTCCTGCAGTCGCTCGGCATCAAAGCCGCCGACCAGGACCGCGCATTAGCCGCGTTGCAGGGCGCCTTTGCAAAGGCCATGCCCATCGGCCGTGCTGGCAACGGCGATGATATCGCGGCGGCCGCCGTGTTCTTCGCCAGCGATGAATCTTCCTATGTCACCGGGCAGGATCTGGTCGTCGATGGCGGCCTCACCGCAGGGCTGTCGAGCGCCGCCAAGCGGGGCCAGGCCGACATGATGCGCGCCGTCCTCGCCAACCTCGGGAACTGAAGCCATGTCCATCTTCACTCTGCTCGAACGCGGCGCCCAGCGCTGCGATGGCCGCCCGTTCGCGGTGTTTGATGGTGTCGAAACCAGCTATGCGCAGGCGCTCGGCTTGGCACAGCGCATTGCCGCCGCGCTGGGCGCCGCCGGCTTCGGGCCGGGCAGCCATGCCGCCGTGCTCAGCCCCAATGATCCGGTCGCCTTCACCGCCGCTTTCGGCATCTTCGGGGCCGGCATGGCCTATGTGCCGGCTAATCCACACAACCCGGCACCGTCCATTGCCAGCGCACTCAACCTCGTCGATGTCCGCGTGCTGTTCTATCACAGCGCGATGGCGGCCCTGGTGGGCGAGATCCGTGATCACCTGCCCAAGGTGAAGCTGTTCGTCGCACTGGGCACACCGTGCGGCGCTGATCCCACGCTGGACCAGTTCATCGCCGGGCACACAGCCCAGCGGCCGCGCGCCCTCGCCGCGCTGACCGATGCGGCTTTCGTGGGCCAGACCGGTGGCACCACCGGCGAGCCCAAGGGCGTCCTGCTCAGCCACCGCGCTGTGTTCGCCTTCGCGGAGAAATATCTCGCCGAAATACCCCACCCCGCGCCGGTGCTGCTCGCCGCCACCCCGCTCACCCACGCGGCCGGCATGCTGGCCATGCCGATCGTCGCGCAGGGCGGCACCATCGTGATGATGGCCCGCCCCGATCTGCCGCGCTTCCTCGATCTTATTACCGAACAACGGGTGACGACGACCTTCCTGCCGCCCACCGTCATCTATCGCCTGCTTGATCTGCCGGGCGCCGAAACCCGCGATTTTTCCAGCCTGCGCCACTTCATCTATGGCGCCGCGCCGATGTCGGTCAGCCGCCTGAAGCAGGCGCTGGCCCTGTTCGGACCGGTGATGGCGCAATGCTATGGCCAGACCGAGTGCCACACCTTCGTCACCTTCATGCGACCGGAAGATCATTTCGTCGATGGCCGCCTCGCCGATGATGCCCGCCTGTCGGCCTGCGGCAGGCCGTCGATCGGCACGCGGGTGGTGATCAAGGGCGACGATGGCGCCATCCTGCCAGACGGCATCCCCGGCGAGATCTGCGTGCAGAGCGATCTTGCCATGACCGGC
>NZ_JAUMBI010000017.1:0-18321 GCF_032115815.1 Sandarakinorhabdus sp. | reverse complement strand
GGCGTCCATGGAAAGCTCCTCTCGTTGAAGGAGGCTCCATGGTCAGACGGCCTTGCCGCCATCACCAACTCAAATCATCGTCACCCAACACCGGCCAATAGCCCTCTCCCGCGCAGCGGGTTCGTGCTTGGTGTCGCAAGCGGACTCTCCCCTCAACCAGCGCACCTGAAAACAAACGGGTGCAGGGTCTGCGACCCTGCCCGCCGGAGGTCCAGCTTCTTTTTCTAAAGCAGTTTCACTCCACCACCTTCCCGCGCGCCATCACCCATTTCACCTGCGCCAGTTGCTTCGCATCGGCGGTGGGGTCGCCATCGGTGGCGATGATGTCGGCGGCCTTGCCGGGTTCGAGCGTACCGATTTCGGCGGAGAGTCCGAGCAGTTCAGCCGCACCGGTGGTGGCGCTGATCAGCACCTCGCGCGCCGTCATGCCGCCGAATTCCACCATGTCGCTGGCTTCCTGGCCGTTGCGGCCGTGTTCGAACACGCCGGCATCGGTGCCAAAGGCGATTCGGGCGCCGGCGGCGCGGGCGGCGATGATCTGCTTGCCGCGGCGTTCCAGGATCGCGCGCACCTTGGCTTCGACGACCGGCGTGTAGGCACCGCTGCCGAGGCGTTCGGCGGTGGCGCGGAAGGGCAGCAGGGTGGGGACGAGCCAGCCCTTGTTTGCGGCGAGGGCCTTGGCCCCGGCTTCGTCGGTGAAGCTGCCGTGTTCGACCGAATCGACTCCGGCGCGGGCGGCGGCCTCGATGCCGCGCGGGCCGTGGGCGTGGGCGGCCACCTTGAGCCCCAGGCTGTGGGCCGTGGTGACGATGGCGCGCATTTCATCGTCGGTGAAATGCTGGTCCAGCCCGCGGCCCTGCTGGCTGAGCACGCCGCCGGTGGCGGTGAACTTGATGACATCGGCGCCGCGCTGGCTGGCTTCGCGGACGCGGGCGGCGCACTCCACGGTGCCGGTGCAGGTGTTGCCCTGATCGAGCGCGTCATTCACCACCGGGGCAAAGCCCGACACGTCGCCATGGCCGCCGACGATGGAAAGCGAGGCTCCGGCGGCGAGGACGCGTGGGCCAGGGAACATGCCGCTGTTGATGGCATCGCGCACCGCAAAGCCGGCCAGCCGAGCGCTGCCGAGGTCGCGCACGGTGGTGAAGCCGGCCTTTGCCGTGATGCGGGCGTTCTTCAGGCCATAGGCCACCGACAGTTCGGCGCTGTCCACCGCCTCCCGCCAGAACGGCGTGCCGGGATCGCCAGTGAGATGGACGTGGGAATCGATCAGGCCGGGGCTGAGCGTGCGGGTTGATTGATCGATCAAGCGCGCCCCGGACGGAATGGGCGCGCTGGCCGGGTTGATGGCGGTGATGCGGCCGTCCGTCACGATGATCGTGCTGGGGCCGAGCGCCGGTTTGGCGGCATCGGTGATGACGCGGCCGGCCTTGATGGCGATGGTTTCGGCAGCGGCTGGGCTGGCGAGGAGGAGGGCGGCGATGAGGGTGGTGCGCATGGTGGAGTCCCCTGTGTTTGGGGGTTGTTTGCGCTGCTGCGGGGGTGGGTGCCAGTTGCAAATGTGCCATGTTGCGGCCGCGCGGGCCCGTGCTGCGCGGTGGATGCTGGCCTGCGCCAGCATGACGGTTTCTTTTGGAGAAAGGGCTGCCCGAAAACGAAAGTGGGGTGCAGGGCCTCAGGCCCTGCCCGCCGGAGGCCCGCTTACTTCTTCTTCAGCCTCAGCCGCCGAATCTCGATCTTCGGGCAGCGATCCATCACCACATCCAGCCCCGCTGCTTCGGCGCGGGCGGCGGCGGCGTGGTCGATCACGTCCAGTTGCGTCCACACGGCCTTGGCGCCCACGGCGATGGCATCATCCACCACGCCGGACACGAATTCGCTGCGGCGGAACACGTCCACCATGTCGATGGGTTCGGCGATGTCGGCCAGTTGCGCCACCACGGTCTGGCCGTGGATCGCCTGCCCGGCGAGTTGCGGGTTCACGGGGATGACGTGGTAGCCGTGGGCGAGCAGCATGCCCATCACCTCGTGCGCGGCGCGGTCCGGTCGGTCGCTGGCGCCGACGAGGGCGATCGTGTTCGTTTGCTCCAGCAGGCGGGCGATGTCGGCGTCGGCGGTCAGTGGCATGGCGTTACAGCCCGACCGTGACGATGACGCCGCGGGCGATCTCGTCGAAGATGGCGGCGGTGTCGCCGCTCACGGGCTGGGCGGTTTCCGATGCGGTGCGCACCTCCATCTGCAGGGGGATGCGGCCGAGGAAGGGCACGCCCATGGCTTCGGCTTCCTTTTCCGCGCCGCCGTGGCCGAACGGATCGGAGACATGGCCGCAATTGGGGCAGCTGTAGCCCGCCATGTTTTCTACCACGCCGAGCACGCGCACATTCACTTCGCCGAACATGGCGACGGCGCGGCGGGCATCGATGAGGGCGAGATCCTGCGGGGTGGAGACGATGAGCGCGCCATCGGGCTTGAGTTTCTGTGCGAGCGTGAGTTGCACGTCGCCGGTGCCGGGCGGCAGATCGATGACCAGCACATCAAGCGCGCCCCAATCACATTGTTCGACCATCTGGACGAGCGCGGACGAGGCCATCGGCCCGCGCCAGACGATCGCCTTGTTGGGATCGGTCATCATGCCCATCGAAAGCGCCTTGATGCCGTGGCGCACTTCGGGTTGCAGCTTGTCATTCTCCACGCGGGCGCGGCCGGTGATGCCCAGCAGGGTGGGCACGGAGGGGCCGTAGATATCGGCATCGAGCAGGCCGACCGTTTGCCCGGCGCGGGCCAGCGCAAAGGCGAGGTTGGCCGCCACGGTGGATTTGCCAACGCCGCCCTTGCCGCTGGCCACCGCAACGAGCTTGCGGATGCCGGGCACGGTGCTGGCCTTGGGTGCGTTGGCCGGGGTGGCGGCGCGGTCAGCAGTGAGGATGATGCGGGCGGCCGACACGCCGGGCACGCGTTTCACCGCGGCTTCGACCGCGGCTTGCAGCCGTTCGGCGCTGGTCTTGTCGAGGCCGTCGACGGCCAGCACCAGGCCGATGACGCCGTCGTCCTTCACCACCACGCCGGCAGCGCGGCCGGTATCGAGCACGCTGCCGCCCCCGGCCGGATCGGCCACGCCGGCCAAAGCCGTCATCACTTCCTGTTTCACGGCCTGTTCTTTCCTTGCAGTCGAGGCCATAACCGCCGACAAATACAGTCGTGGTGCCGCATGGCCTCGCAATCCCCGTTCGGGGTTCGTATATAGTGATTTCAACGTCTCTGATAAGGTTTCATCCAGTCCATGCCGTGGCAGAACAATGGTGAAGGTGGCGGCGACAGTCCGTCCGGTGCCGATGGCGAAGAGCCGCCGGCCAAGAAGCCTGAAAACCGGCCCGTGAATCCATGGGGCGAAGGCCCGCCGCGCCGCCCGATGGGCAAGCCCGGCCCAAGCCGTGGCGGCGATTTCGATGATCTGATCCGGCGCAGCCAGGAACGGTTGAAAACCCAGTTCGGCGGCAATGGCGGCGGCAGCGGTGGTGGCTTCGACATCGGCGATGGCCGCTGGCTGATGTGGGCCGGCGGCGCGATCGTGGCGGCCTGGGTGGTGTTTTCCAGCTTCTATTCGGTGGATGCGCAATCAGCCGCCGTGGTGCAGCGTTTTGGTGCCTATGTTTCCACCACGGGCCCGGGCGTGCATTTCAAGCTGCCGTGGCCGATCGATGCGGTGGAACTGCGCAAGGTTGAACAGATCAACATCATCGATATCTCGTCGAGCGAAGGCGCCAACGAGAATCTGATGCTCACCGGCGATCAGAACATCATCAACCTCGCCTACACCGTGCGCTGGAAGATCCGGAACCCGGAAAACTTCCTCTACGAATTGTCCGATCCGGAAAAGACGGTGCGCGAAGTGGCCGAATCGGCGATGCGCGCCGAAATCAGCCGCGCCTCATTGAATGATGCGCTGGGGCCGCAGCGTGCCCAGATCGCCGATCGGGTGCGCGAACGCATGCAGGAACTGCTCGACTCCTATCGCAGCGGCGTTGATGTGCGCGGTGTGGATATCAAGCAGGCCGATCCGCCCGCCGCCATCGATGGCGCGTTCAAGGATGTTTCGGCCGCCCAGCAGGATGCGCAACAATATCTGAACCGGGCGCGCACCTATGCCCAGGCGCTTGTTGCCAAGGCGCAGGGCGATGCCGCCGGCTTTGATGCCGTTTATGCCCAGTATCGCCTGGCGCCGGAAGTGACGCGCAAGCGCATGTATCTGGAAACCATGGAAAAGGTGCTGGCCAAGGTCGAAAAGACCGTGGTTGATGCCCCCGGCGTGGCGCCCTATCTGCCGCTGCCCGAAGTGCGCCGCCGCGCCGCGATCGTGCCGGCCGAACCGGCCCCGGCGCCGGCGCAGCGGTAAGGGAAAGGACAACACGATGGCCACCTTGACCCGCAATCCTGCCATATTGGCCGGCCTGGGCTTTGCCCTCGTCGTGCTGGCGATGAGCAGTTTCTACACCGTTCCCGAAACCCAGCAGGCCGTGGTGCTGCGCCTGGGCAAGCCGGAGCGGATCGTGAACGAATATGATCCCAAGGCGAAGCTCGGCGAAACCGGCGCCGGCCTGACGATGAAGGTGCCCTTCATCGAAGACGTGCGCTTCATCGACAAGCGGATCATGGATCTGGATATCGATGCGCAGACGGTGCTTTCCACCGATCAGCTGCGGCTGGTTGTGGATGCCTTTGCGCGCTTCCGCATCGTCAATCCGCAGCGCATGGTGGAAACCGTGGGCACCGAACAGAATGCGGCCGATGCGCTGAAGCGGATTCTGGCTTCAAAACTGCGCAACGAGCTGGGCAAGCAGCCGTTTGCCGCGCTGCTGTCGCCGGAACGCGGCCAGCTGATGGATGAAATCCAGGCCACGGTGAACAGCCAGGCCAAGCAATATGGCGCCGAAATCGTGGACGTGCGCATCAAGCGCGCCGATCTGCCGTCGGGCCCGCCGCTGGAAGCAGCCTACGCGCGCATGGCCTCGGCCCGGCAGCAGGAAGCGGCCACCATCCGTGCGCAGGGCAACAAGCAGGCGCAATTGGTGCAGGCCGAAGCCGATGCCAGTGCCGCGCGTATCTATGCCGACAGTTTCGGCAAGGATCCGGAGTTTTACGCTTTCTATCGCGCCATGCAGGCCTATCGCACCACGTTCGAGGATGGCACCGCCACCGTGATCCTGGGCCCGAACAATGAATTCCTGCGCGAATTCGAAGGCCGCAAGGGCAATCGTTGAGTCATCCGACCTTGTTCATGCACGGTTAGGCGTGTTGTTCGCATAAGGCAGACGGGCTCAATCGCATTGCAACCAGAAAGACAGACATGACGTCAAAGATTTCCCGCACCCTGATCCCCGTCGCCGTTCTGGCCACCGGCCTGGCTGCCATCGCCGTCGCGCAGGCGCCCGCCACCCAGCCGGCACAGAATGCAGTTCCGCCGGCCGTGGCCATCGCGCCACCCGGTGGCGCGCCGCGCAGCTTTGCCGATCTGACGGCGCGGTTGGCGCCGGCCGTGGTCAACGTGTCGACCACGCAGAAGGTGGAGATCGGCCGCATGCGCCGCATGCCCGGCCAGCCCGGCAGCAATCCGCTGGAGGATCTGTTCCGCCGCTTCCAGGAACAGCAGGACGGCGGTGAACCCGTCACGCGCGAAGCGACCAGCCTGGGTTCAGGCTTCGTCATCGCCGCTGATGGCTATATCGTCACCAACAACCACGTGATTTCGGCCGGCGAAGGCCGCAACCAGCCGGTGGAATCGATCACCGTCACCCTGTCTGACCGGCGCGAGTACAAGGCGCGCGTGGTCGGCCGCGATCCGCTCACCGATCTGGCGGTGCTGAAGATCGAGGCGACGGGCCTGCCTTATGTGCAGTTCGGCAACAGCGAACAGGTGCGCGTGGGCGATTGGTCCATCGCCATCGGCAACCCGTTCGGCCTGGGCGGCACCGTGACCGCCGGTATCATTTCGGCCCTGCACCGCGACATCGGTTCGGGCCAGTATGATCGCTATATCCAGACCGATGCCAGCATCAACCAGGGCAACAGCGGCGGGCCGCTGTTCGATCTGGCCGGCAACGTGATCGGCATCAACACCGCCATCTTCTCGCCCACCGGCGGCAACGTTGGCCTGGGCTTTGCCATTCCGGCCGAACTGGCCAAGCCGGTGGTCGATCAGCTGAAGGCGACCGGCGCGGTGAAGCGCGGCTATCTGGGCGTCGCCATCCAGCGGCTTTCGGCCGATATCGCTGCCGGCCTGGGCCTGCCCAAGGACAAGGGCGAGATTGTTGCCAGCGTCGAACCCAACGGCCCGGCCGCGCGCGCCGGTGTGCGCCAGGGTGACGTGATCGTGACGGTGGCCGGCCGCGAGGTGAATTTCGACAATAGCCTTTCGTACATCGTTGCCACCACGCCGATTGGCTCCACCATCCCGATCGAAATGATCCGCGAAGGCAAACGCCTGAAGGTGAACGCCATCATCGCGCAGCGCCCATCCGAAGCCGTGGTTGCGCAGCGCGCCGGCCTGCCTTCGGACGACGAACCGGCTGTTGAAGACACCAGCAAGGCCCCTGGCATCGAAGCCGCCAAGGCCAGCCTGGGCATCACCCTGCAGCCGCTCACCCCGGTGCTGCGCCAGCAGCTGAAGCTGGATGAAAAGGTGCAGGGCGTGGTGATTGCCGGCATCAGCCCATCGTCGGATGCAGCCACCAAGGGCCTGCAGCGCGGCGACGTCATCCTGAAGATCGGCCAGAAGCCGGTGACCAGCCCGGCCGAAGCCGCCGCCGCCGTGGACGCCGAACGCAAGGCCGGCAAGGACACGGTCCTGATGCTGGTGCAGCGCGGCAACACGCCGGGCCGCTATACCGGCGTGAAGTTGATTCCGCCGAAGGGCTGAGGCCTTTGCCAATACGGACAAGGGGAGCGGGCAACCGCTCCCCTTTTTCGTTGGAGCGGTTTCCGATCAACCTGGATCAGGGGCAGGGTGCTGAATTTGGCTCGTGGCAAGGAGCAAGGAGTGCGCGATGCCTTGCGCATCGTAACCGACAAGTGACGCGGCCACGAGCCAAATTCAGCCCGCCCCGAAGGGGTCGCCGAAGGCGATGACGTTGATTCAGGTTGGTCGGAAGCCGCTCTAGAGCGCCCGTTCGTAGATGCGGTAGGTGCGCGTCACGTGGCTGTCGATGGCGTCCGCGATGGAGCGCATCGGGCCGTTGTCATCCAGGATCCAGCCGATTTCGCCTTCGCTGGCGCCGAATTCCGTCACGGCAACGCGGCGGATATATTCGATCATCTGGAACGCCATCAGGCTGGCAACGCGGTGGCCCTGCAGTGATTTGCGGATGCCCATCAGCGGCACGCGCATGCGCTTCACCTTGGGCGCGCGCAGCCGCCACAGCAATTTCACCCAGCCAAACGGGAACAGATTCCCGTTCAGATCGCGGGTCAGCTCGTTGATGTCGGGCAGGGTGATCATGAAGCCGACCGGCACACCTTCATACTCGGCCACGCGCACCAGGCCTTCGAAGATGATCGGCTTCAATTTCTTGCCGACATAGGCGATTTCAGCCGCGGTGAGCGGCACGAAGCCCCAGTTATCGGACCAGGCATCGTTGAGGATATCGAGGATCAGCGCGGCTTCCTCGTCGAACTTGGCCTTGTTCACCGGGCGCGTGACGAGCTTGGCGTTGCGTTCGGAGAAGGCGACGATGCGCTGCACCATTTCCGGGAAGGGCTGGCCGATCGGCAGCGACCAGCAGTGCAGATCCTTGACACCCTGATAGCCGCGCGCCGCCACCATCCGTTCGTAATAGGGCAAGTGATGCCCCATCATGACCGTAGGCGGGCCTTCAAATCCCTGCACCAGCAGGCCCGGTTCATCCCAGACTGACAGGCTGAACGGGCCCATCGCGCGGGTCATGCCCTTTTGGCGCAGCCAGTCTTCGGCCGCATCGAACAGCGCATTCGCCACGGCGGCATCGTCGATGCACTCGAACATGCCGAAATGGCCGGTGCCGGGGCCAGCGCCCGGCGCGCCGGGCGCAATCACGAGGCTATCGACCTGCGCCGAAATGCGGCCGACCACTTCGCCGCCCTTCAGCGCCAGCCAGAAAGCGGCTTCGGCATGGCCGAACCAGGGGTTGGATTTCTCGCCGCCGATCAGGCCGAGCATTTCGGATTTCAGTGGCGGCACCCAGTGCGGATCGTTGGCGTAGAGTTTCCACACCAGATCGACGAAGGTCTTGCGGTCGGCAGCGCTTTCAACGCGCTTGAGGGTGATCGTGCTCATCGCGGGCCGTGATACGAAGCAATCAAGGCAGAATGGCGGCGATCATTCCTCGGTGCGGATCAGCACGGCCTCGCCGATCAGCAGGAACAGCAGAAACGGCGCCCACGCTGCCATCAAGGGCGGCACCGTGCCGAAATTGCCCATCGCCAGCATGAAATTGTCGGCCACGAAGAACGCGAAACCCAGCGCCATGCCGATCACGGCGCGCACGAACAATTTGCCCGATCGCGCCAGGCCAAAGGCCGCGACCGCGCCCAGCAGCGGCATCAGCACGGCCGACAATGGCCCGCTGATCTTGTGCCAGGCGGCGGCCTCCAGCACGTCGGTGGGCTTGCCGGCGGCGCGCTGTTCGCCGATCTGCGGCCACAAATCCCACAGCGCGATGAAATTGGGGTTGATGCTGGTGGTGTTGAACTGGCGCGGCACCACTTCGGTGGCGAAATCCAACGATGCCCGCGATTCCAGCCCGCCGCTGGCCACATCGAACAGGCGCACCTTGCGCAACCGCCAGCCGCCGCTGATCGGCGTGGCGCTGTCGGCCATCACCACCTGCACCAGGCCATTGTCGCGCCGGTCATAGATGGTGACGCCGGTGAGGCGTGTGGTGTTGCCGCGCCCGGCCACGGCATCGGCGTGGAACAGATCATCGCCGCCGCGCACCCAGCTTTGCGTGCTCTTGGGCGCAGCCGTGGGGGATTTCCGGTATTCCTGTTCCTGCCAAGCCTTCAGCGTGGCGCTGGCGCGGGTACCGATGCGTTCGTTCCACAGGAAATTGGCCGCAGCCACGCCCAGCGCTGCCACCATCAGCGGCGCCAATATATGGTGGGCGGAAAGCCCGGCGCCCTTGAAGATCACCACCTCGCTGTTCTGGTTGAGCGTCGCCAGCGTCACCAATGTCGCCAGCAGCACCGAGAACGGCAGGAACAGCTGCACGATCTGCGGCGCACGGAGCGAAACATAGACCCACAGATCGGATTCGGTGTTGCCCGCCGCCGCCAGCACCTTGCCCGATTCCGAGAGAAGATCGAGCGATTGCAGGATCACGGTGAGGCCCACGATGAAGGCCGCGACACGCACCAGGAACATGCGCGCGGTGTACCAGGCGATGGTGCGCGACGGGAACAGGATGGAAAGGATCTTCACGGTGCGCGCTTACCCGGCCGACAAGACGTCGTCGGCCCAGTTCTGGCGCCGCACCAGCTTGCCGGCGAGGCCGGAAAGGAAGCCGGTGATCTTGCCAAACCAGCGATCAAGCGCGCCGATCGGCTGGCCGCCCGGCCGTTCCAGCACGCGGAACAGCCACAGCGCCATGCCGAGGAACAGGGCAAAAGGCACCCACTGCGCCAGCACCGGATCAATCCGGCCCAGCGTGCCCATGCGTTCGCCATATTCGGTGAACTTGTGGAAGGTGACGAGCGCGATGATGGAGAGGAACACGCCCAGCGCCGAGGTGGAGCGTTTGGGTGGCACCGCCATCGGCAATGCCAGGAACGGCAGCAGGAACATGATCACGCACTGCACGATGCGGCGATTGAAGCTGGCCGATGCGCTGCGCTGCTCGGTCGCATCGGTGGCGGTGACCATGGTGCGCAGCAGTTCCGGCAACGTGGCTTCAAGATTGCCTTCGCCGCGTTTGCGGAAGGTGGCCATTTCCGGCAACCGGATCGGCAGATCATGCTGGGCAAAGGCCAGCACGCGCGGCGTGGCACCGGGTTTCGGGCTGTGCACCAGCGTGCCATCGCGCAGGCGCAGCAATATATATTCGGGATCGTCGGTGGCCAGGAAAGTGCCGCGCGCGGCAGTGGCTGCGACCACCTGGCCATCCTTGCCAGCCGCGCGAACAAAGAGCCCGCGCAGATCGGCGCCCTGGTTGCGCGATTCTTCCACCCGCAACGTGAGTCCACCGCCCAGATTGGCGAACTCACCAACCTTGATCGAGGCGCCGAGCGCGCCGGAGCGAAGCTCGAAGCGCAGATTTTCATAGGCATAGCGGGTGACCGGCTGCAGCCAGCCGACGATGCCGAAATTAACGACAGCAAATACCGTGGCGAACACGAACGGCACGCGCAGCAGCCGCTTGTACGACACGCCCACGGCCAGCATCGTATCGAGTTCCGACGACATGGCGAGCCGGCGGAAGGCGAGCAGGATGCCGAGCATCACTCCGATCGGGATACCCAGCGACAGATATTCCGGCAACAGATTGCCCAGCATTCGCCAGACCACATTGACGGGCCCGCCTTCGTTGATGACGAAATCGAACAGGCGCAGCATGCGATCGAGTACGAGCAGCATGGCGGCCACCACCAGTGTGCCGAACAAGGGCACGATGATCAGGCCGAACAGATAGCGATCGATGCGCTTGGTCACGCCGCACAGGGTCCTTTACCGGGCGCGACGGCGACCGGGCGGCCAAGCTATAGCCGCCCAACCTTGCCCCGTCATGAAGAAATCAGGTGGCCAAGTTCATGTGGAACAGGACTGACCCGATCATGCCGAGCTTGGGCTTGAATCCGACTATACTCAGGCGTGCTCGTGCAAGGCCAGTTGGGCCATCTGCGCGGCCTGTTCGAACTTGCCGAGCACGATGTCGATCTGTTCGTCCGAATGCAGTGCGCAGATGGAACAGCGCAGCAGGAACACGCCGGCGGGCGTGGCCGGCGGCCGGCTCATGTTCACATAGACGCCCAGTTCGATGAGCGTGGACCACATCAGCGCGGTGGTTTCCTGATCCGGCATCAGCACCGAAACAATGGCGCTCTCCGGCGTATCGGTGGCCAGTTTGAAGCCGCGGGCCTTCAGGCCGCCATGCAGGCGCCGCGTCGCTTCCCACAGCCGGGCGCGCTTGTCGTGCGCGGTCATCAGCTTGCGGATGGAGGTGGCGGCGCTGGCAACCACGGCCGGCGGCAGCGAGGCGGTGAAGGTGTAGGGCCGGCAGACGAGGCGCAGAATCTCGAACTTGGGATGATTGGAGACGCAGAAGCCACCCACCGTGCCGACCGATTTGGAGAAGGTGCCGACGACGAAATCCACATCGTCCGCCACGCCCTGTTCTTCATAGACGCCGCGGCCATGTTCGCCAAAGAAGCCCATGCCGTGGGCTTCGTCGACCAGCACCATGCAGCCGTGCGCCTTGGCCACCGCCACCAGTTCCGGCAGCGGCGCGACATCGCCCAGCATCGAATAGACGCCTTCCAGCACGACCAGCTTGCCGGCTTCGGGCGGCAGCCGCTTCAGGCGCTTTTCCAGATCGGCGACATCATTGTGGCGGAAGCGCACGATATCGGCGTTGGACATCTTGCAGCCATCATAGATGCTGGCGTGACTGTCGGCATCGAGGATGATGAAATCACCCTTGCCGGCCAGCGTGGAGACCATGCCGAGATTGGCCTGATAGCCGGTGGAGAACACCATGGCGTGGGACATGCCATAGAAGTCCTTCAGCGCGTCCTCGCAGGCGGCGTGGGTCTGATAGGTGCCGTTCAGCACGCGGCTGCCGGTGGTGCCGGCGCCATAATCGGTGAGCGCCTGGCGGCCGGAGGCCACCACGTCGGCATCAAAGGTCATCCCCATGTAATTGTAGGTGCCGAGCAATATGGTGTGCTTGCCCTTAATGATGGCTTCGGTGGGGGAAAGCACCTTTTCCATCACGATGCCGAACGGATCGCGGATGCCGGTGGACAACAGCCCGGCATGTTCGGCGATCAGCGGGTCGTACTTGGCGAGCAGATCGAGGACAGGGGGATTTGCCATGGGAGTCAGCCCTTCTTGGCGACCAGGCCGGCCACGGCATCGGCAACCTGGCCGATGGTTTCCAGATCGGGCAGCATGTTCAGCGGGATCATGATGTCCCATTCGTCTTCCATGCTGGCGACAAGGTCCATCACCGTGAGCGAATCCATTTCCATGTCGCCGGCGAAGGTCGTGTCTGGCGTGAGCGTCACCTTCTTGGTGTTCAGCGGCTCGATCAGTTCGATGATGCGGGCATAAACGGCTGCACTGTTGGTCATGAAGGCTCCAATGATCGGCTTTGTGGGCCCTTTGCCCTCACATCATGGCCAAATTGCGGAGCGCGGGCGTTGGTGCCATCATGTCGCGCATGGGGGACATGACCGACATCAGCATCGACGCGACAACCGAGGGTGCGCCGCCGCCGCTTCCGGTTGCCAGCCACGCCAACGCCATCCATCTGATCCGCACCATGCAGCAGCATCATGTGACGCTGTCGGCGATGGCGGACCAGAAGGCCAGCATCATCATCGGGGTCAATTCGGTGGTGTTTGCCCTGGTGGTGAAGGAGGCCGCGACCAATCCGGCACTGCTGGTGCTGGCAGCGACATCCGGGCTGGCCGCGGTGCTGTGCATGCTGGCGGTGTTGCCCAAGCTGGGCGGCGGGAAAGGGCCAGCCGTCCCGCCCAACCTGCTGTTCTTCGGCGGTTTTACCCAGATGAGCGAGACGGACTGGATTGACTGGCTGGAGCGCACAAACGCGGATGATCACGCTATCCAGGTGGCGATGGCGCGCGATGTCTATCAGCTGGGCCAGGTGCTGGCGCAGAAGAAGTATAAATATCTCGGCTGGGGCTATCGGGTGTTCATCGGCGGTCTGATCGCCACCTTTGCGGTGTTCCTGCTCCAGACGGCGCTGGGGCTGTAGCCAGCCCCCTACAACCATCCACGCTGGCGGTAATCGCGCACCGTATCGGCCATGCCCGCATCCAGCCCGATCTGCGGCTGCCAGATGCCGGCCAGACGGGTGTTGCCACCGCGCGCCACCCAATCGGGATGCGCAAGATAGAAGGCGCGGTCGCGGCTCAATTTGGGCAGTTCGCCCTTCCAGCCGGCCATCAATGTTGCCACGCTGGCGGCCAGGCCGAGCAGACGGTTGCTGATCGGGATCATGCGCGCGCGGCTGCGGCCCATCGCGCGGGCCATCGCGCCGGCATGCTGGCCGTGGGTATAGCCGCCGGAACCATCATCGATTTCCAATATCTCTCCGGACGGGCCGGCGTTTGCCAGCGCCAGCAGGGCGCGGGCCAGATCGTCGACATGGATCAGGCTGATGCGGGCGCTGGGCCGGCCGGGAGCAAGGCCAAGGCCGAAGCGCGCCAGGCTGAATAGATCGCGCATTTCGGCATCACCGGGGCCATAGACGCCGGGCGGGCGCACGATCACCCAATCACGGTTGCTCGCCATTACCAGCGCATCGCCCTGCGCCTTGGATGCGCCATACATCGATAGCCGTGGCTCGCGTGCGGCGAGGCTGGAGACGTGGACGAAGCGCGGGACGCCCGCCGCAGCGGCCAGCACATTGGCGGTGCCGGTGACATTGCCGGCCACGAAGCCGGCTTCATCGGCCGCGTTGACCACGCCGGCGATATGCAGCACGGCCGCTGCCCCTTCGCACAGGCGGGTGAGTGCGTGGGTGTCGTCGAGATCGCCCAGCACCCATTCCACGCCGGGCTGCGGCGGCTGCGGCCGGCGGGTGAGGGCGCGGACGGGGCGGCCGGCGAGCGCTAGCACGCGGCGGCCGACAAAGCCGGTGGCGCCGGTGATGGCGATCGGGAGAAGCGCGCCGGGCGCGGTGATTTCGGTCATCGGCTGGCGCGACGCTGACAGCGCGGCGCTTTAAGCCGCGACTTCAAACGGCTGAATCTCGCCCGACAGATACTGCAACCGCGCCTTGGAACGGCTCAGCTTGCCCGACGAGGTGCGCGGCAGGGTGCGCGGCGGCACCAGTTCGACAACGCAGCTCATGCCGGTGATGGCCTTCACCTTGGTCTTGATGGCGTCGCGCAGCTTGATGCGTTCATCATTGTCGCTGGTGCGGCACTGCACCAGAACGGCGGGGGCTTCCTCGCCCGACGGGGTGGTGACCGAGAAGGCGGCGATGTCACCGGCCTTGAAGCCGGGCAGCTGCTCGATCGCCCATTCGATATCCTGGGGCCAGTGATTCTTGCCGTTGATGATGATCATGTCCTTGGCGCGGCCGACGATATAGAGCGAACCGTCCTTCATGTAGGCCATGTCGCCGGTGTCGAGCCAGCCGTCCTTCATGCAGGCGGCGGTGGCTTCGGGATCGCGGAAATAGCCGGCCATGATGCCCAGGCCCTTGACGAACACGCGGCCGATCTTGCGGTCTGCCAGCACCTGGCCATCTTCGCTGCGCACTTCGATGGTCAGGCCGGGCACGGCCTTGCCGCAGTTGACGATGGCGCGATAGCGGGTAGGCAGGCGATGATCGGCACGCGGCTCGGTGGCGCCCGAAAGGGTGCGCTCGTCGATCAGGTCACACTGGATGCCTTCGCCCACCGGCATGATGGTGACAGCCAGTGTTGCTTCGGCGAGGCCATAGCTGGGCAGGAAGGCACTGGCCTTGAAGCCAGCTGGTGCAAACGTATCGACGAAGGCCTGCATCACTTCCGGGCGGATCATGTCGGCCCCGTTGCCGGCAACGCGCCAGCGCGACAGGTCGTAACGTTCGGCAACCGGGATCGACGGCGAGATGCGGCGGGCGCAGATGTCGTAGCCGAAGGTGGGCGAATAGCTGAGCGAGGCATCCGGATTGCGGCTGATCAGCGTGAGCCACGACAGCGGCCGGCGGGCGAAATCTTCGGTGGCGAGATAATCGACCGAAATCTGGTTGGACAGCGGTGCCAGCATGCAGCCGACCAGGCCCATGTCGTGATACCAGGGCAGCCAGCTCACCACGCGATCGCCATCGGCGGCGTGGGTGCAGCTGGCATGGGCCGAAAGATTGGCCAGCAGCGCTTCGTGGGTAACGGCAACGCCGTGCGGGAAGCGGGTGGAGCCCGACGAATATTGCAGATAGGCGATGTCGGTCGGCTTGGCCTTCGGCAGGGCCACATCGGGGGCGTCGCTGCTGAACCACATATCCCAATCATGGGCGGCACACAGGCCGGTGGCGGCATCCTTCACGATGTCGTGCAGGCCGGGCGGGGAGAGCAGCATCAGCGGATCGCAGCTGGTGAGCTGCACCCGGATCTGATCGACATAGGCTTCACGACCGCCAAAACTGGTCGGCAGCGGCAGCGGCACCGGCAGCGCGCCGGCATAGATGGCGCCAAAGAAGGCGGCGGCAAAACCGGCACCGGTTTCGGCGATCAGGGCGATACGGTCACCCGGCTTCACGCCTTCGGCAATGAAGTGCGCGGCATGGCGGCGGGCATCGGCAGCGAGTTCGGAAAATGGGTAAGCGCGCACCAGATCGGCGCGGGCATCGTGGAAATTGAAGCCCTTCTGCCCAAGCGCCGCATAATCCAGCGCATCGCCAAGCGTGGCAAAATCGGAGCGGCGCTGCGGCAGCGCATCGCTGGTGACGGTTGGTTTCAGCGCTTGCACGCTTTCGGCCTGGGGGCTGTTGGCCATCTGTCTCTCCCTTGCCGCAACGCCTGGGCCCGACCCGGCCCGCGCTGCATGTCATTCTTCGTCATCATCGCCCTGCCACGAGGGGGCGTTCAAATTCCGGCCCGAAAGTGGCAGGAAAGTGGCATGGTTGACGAAAAGCAAGGAAATGGCCGCCCAAGGCGCGGTAACGAGCGCCGCATCGCCCCGCCACTGGACGAGGCTGGCTTGCGCGATCTGGCCCTGCATTATGCTGCGCGCTTTGCCACCACGCGGCTGAAATTGCTGCGCTATCTGGCCCGCAAGTTGAAGGAGCGCGGCTGGGCCGGGGATCAGCCGGCCCCACTGGAGGCGCTGGCGGATCGGCTGGCCGAGCTGGGTTATGTCGATGATGCGGCTTTCGCGGCGATGAAAAGCCGGGCGATGGCGGCGCGCGGCCTGGGGCATCGCCGGGTAACGGAGCAGTTGAGCGCGGCCGGAGTCGGCGCGGCTGATCGCGGTGAGGCGCCCGATGAGCAGGCGGCACTGGCCACCGCCCTGGCTTTTGCCCGGAGGAAGCGGCTGGGGCCGTTTGCGCGCGAACGCAGCGATGATCCGGCAGCCCGGCAAAAGGCGCTCGCGGCCATGCTGCGGGCCGGGCACGCCATGGGTGTGGCGCGGCAGATATTGGCGGCGCGCAGCGTGGCGGAAGCGGAAGCGTTGATTGCCGGGGATTGATCAGCGCAGCAACTGACGGCCACCGCCCGACCAGCTGATCACCAGCCCCAGCGCCTTGCCCATCACCTCGCCAGTGAGGGCGAAGCGCTGCGGGCGAGGATCGCCAGCCTGTTCGAAGGCGAGGGTGAGGCGGGGTTCGGCGGCAACCAGCGCCATGACAGCCAGAATGACCAACCCGATGCGGGACGCCAGCGCGCGTGCCATTGAATCTCTCCCCGATAGTGCATGTGGAAATGCCGCCGGCTGTCTTGACCGGCGATGAACAGCGGCGGCTGGAAGAATCTTTGTTGCGACTGATTATCATTATTGCCTCTGCCGCGCGCCGCCGCTAAAGCGATTGCGAATGAGTTGCAATAAGAGGTCGCGTATCATGCTCCATCACCAACTCCGGGCGCGTTTGCGGGCCAGCCATGCGGTGCTGCTGGCGACTGCTCCGCTACTGCTGGCCACCCCGGCCTTTGCGGCGCCGGCAGCCGAATCGCTGGCGGTGACGGCTGCGGCGGGCGATTCCGCGCCCGATACCGAGATCATCGTGGTGGGTGATGCCATTCGCGCCGGCCAGATCGCCGGATCGACCGCGCTGGTGAGCGAGACGGATCTGAAGCGCAGCCGCGTGTTCACGGTGAACGATGCGCTGCGCCAGGTCGCCGGCCTGTTCCCGCGCGATGAAGAAGGCGCCGGCGCTCGCCCCAATATCGGCATCCGCGGGCTCAACCCGGTGCGGTCCACCAAGGTGCTGCTGCTCGAGGATGGTGTGCCGCTGGGCTATGCGCCCTATGGCGACAATGCCAGCTACTATCACCCGCCGATCGAGCGTTTCACCAGTCTCGAGGTGCTGAAAGGCGCCGCCCAGGTGCGCTTTGGCCCGCAGACAATTGGCGGTGCCATCAACTATATCACCCCGGCCACGCCGGAGCAGTTGACTGCGCGCTTCACCGGCAGCGTGGGCAATCGCGATACCGTCAACCTCGATGGCATGGTGGGCGGCCGCGCGCTCGGCGGCGGGCTGCTGCTGCACGTGAATCACAAGCAGACCGACGGCAACCGCGACAACCAGCATCTGCGCTTCACCGATATCTTCGTGAAGGGCAGCTGGGACCTTGGTGCCGATCACGGCATCACGCTGAAACTGTCGCGCTTCCGGGAAGACAGCCAGGTGACCTATTCGGGCCTGACCCGCGCCGAGTTTGCTGCCGATCCGCGCGGCAATGTCTTTGTGAATGACGATTTCCAGACCGAACGCCTGAATGCCACCTTCTCGCACCGCTGGACGCTGTCGGACGCGGCGACGCTGAAAACCACGGCCTATTATCACCATTTCACCCGCGATTGGTGGCGGCAATCATCGAACAGCGGCCAGCGCCCGAACGACGCCAGCGATCCGGCCTGCGGCGGCATGGCCAACCTGGCCACGACGTGCGGCAACGAAGGGCGGCTGCGCGATTATGATACGTGGGGCGTCGAAAGCCGGCTCAGCCTCGATCATGATGATCTCGGCCTGGGCTTTGGCGGCGAGACCGAGATGGGCATCCGTTTCCACGAGGAACGCCAGCGCCGCCGCCAGTGGAACGGCGACACGCCCACCGCGCGCACCCCCGGTGTGGGCGTGAACGCCGGCGTGCGCGAGAACAACGAGCGCGACGCCTCGGCCTTCTCGGCCTTCATCCAGTCCCGCCTGCAGTTGGGTGATTTCGCCATCATCCCCGGCGTGCGCGGCGAGTTCATCGATTTCGCCCGCCGCAACCTGCCGGTGGATGTGCTGGCCGGCGGCCGCCCCACCGGTGCGCAGACCGTGCCGAGCGAGGGCCGCCAGACGCTGGACAAGGTGCTGCCCGGCATCGGCATGACCTGGCGCGTCGCCGGCGATGTCACGCTCTATGGCGGTGTCCATCGCGGCTTCGCCCCGCCGCGGGTGGAGGATATCATCACGCCCG
>NZ_JAUMBI010000016.1:14737-42238 GCF_032115815.1 Sandarakinorhabdus sp. | reverse complement strand
ATCAGCCAAAGCGACGGATCGCCCGCGCCCGCCGCCGGGAACCAGCCCGCCATGCCGATCGGCAAGGTGAGCGCGGCGGCGGCAAACAGGCCAAGATGCAGCAACAACTGCCGCCGCACCGGCAGCCGCTGCAACCAATCGGCATAGACATAGCCGGCCAGCAGCGCCGCCTGATAGAACAGCATCGCCGTGTTCCACACCGACGGCGATCCACCCAGCACCGGCAGCACGATGCGGCCGAACAGCGGCTGCACCAGGAACAGCAGGAAACTGCCCGAAAACAGCGTTGTGATGAACAGCGGCCGCAGCGGCAGGCGACGGGCAGCAGCAGCGATCATGGCAGCAGCCCCGGCACCACCACGGCATAGCCCAGCAGCATCGCCAGCGCCGCCAGCGCCAGCGACAGGCCCGCTCGCCAGCCGGGGCGCCCGGCGGTGACCAGCACCACACCCAGTTTCAGCAGCGTGTTGAGCAGCACCGGCAACGCCAGGATGGTGCCGGCCAGGCCGGGCGCTATGCTGCCGCGCGGCAGGCCGCGCAGGGCAACGATGGCGGCATCCACATCCATCGCACCGGCCAGCGCCAGCGTTATGGCCACCCCGCTGCCGCCAAATCGCACCTGCATCCATTGGACGACCAGTTGCACAAGCGCCACCAGCACCGCAAAGCCCAGCGCCGGCAGCAGGGCAAAGGGGTTGCCCGTTGGTGCGTCGCCGGCAGGGGCCACGGCAGCGCGGCGGGCGAGCAACCACGCCAGCAGCAGCGCCACCAGCGCCGCCGGCCCCACCACGCGTGCAAAGCCGATCAGCGCAAACGGCACCAGCAGCCCCACCAGCAGCCCGGTGCGCAGGAACATCACCATTGATGCGATGGCGATGCCGGCGGCCAGGCGTGGGCGGGATTCAGGTTCCGTCTTGATCCGCTGCGCCAGGGCTGCGGTGACGGCCGTGCTGCTGTAGATCGCCCCCACCGCCGCCATCGCCAGCACGCCGCGCTCCGGCCCCAGCCGCCGACCCAGCACATAGCCGGCAAAGCTGATCGCGCACACCACCACCACCACCAGCCACAATTCGCGCGGGTTCCAGGCATTCATCGGCCCCATGGCGCGATCCGGCAGCACCGGCCACAGCGCGCCGGCAATCACCGCGAACAGCACGACCGCGTGGAAATCGGCCTCGCTCAGCCCTTCAATCCAGCCGTGCAGCCGCTGCCGCTGGCTGAGCAAAAACGCCGTCACCACCGCCAGCGCCAGCGCCGGCACCGGCAGGCCGTGGCCGGCCAGCCAGCCCAGGCCCAACGTCACCAGCGCGGCAGCTTCGGTGGTGGCACTGGGAGATTTGTCGCGACGATAGCCGATGATCACCAGCGCGCAGCCCGCCAGAACAAGCACGGCGGATACCGCCCAGCCTTGCGCCATGTCGGCAACAAAGCCCGCCAGCCCGCCGATCAGCCCGAACAGGCCAAAGGTGCGCAGGCCCGCCACCCGGCTGCCGGGCTGCGCGCTGCGCTGTTGCCAGCCGCGCTCCAGCCCGATCAACAGGCCGATGGCCAGCGGCATCACCAGCCGCGCCAGATCAGCGTTCGAAAGCATCAGCAACAGCCGTGCCGGGCCATGGCTTGCCGGTCAAGCATCGCCGCCGTAAGGCAGCGGCCATGGCCACCGCTTTCCGTCCCAAATGGGTGATCGTCATCGCCTTCTACAACGAGGCGAAGTTCATCGCGCCCACCGTGCAGTGCGCGCTGGCGCAGGACCGCGACGACATCATGCTGGTCTGCGTGGACAATGCCTCCACCGACGCCAGCCCGCAGATCGTGGCCGATGCCATCGCCGGCAACCCGCGCGCCATGCTGGTCACCGAAACCAACCAGGGCCACACCTTTGCGCTACGCCGCGGTCTTGCCATCGCGCAGGAACTGGGCGCCGAAAACATCGCCTTCTGGGATGCCGATACTTTCTATCCGCCGCATTACATCAGCCGCGCCGACGAATTGCTCGGCACGGACAAGCGCGTCGTCGGCGTGCAGGCCTTCGACATCTATGGCCCCTACGACAGCCCCAAGAACGTCATCATCCGGCACCGCATGGCGCTCACCGCCAGTCTCTTGAGCGGCCAGGGCCACACCGGCACCTTCGGCCAAGCCTTCCGCATTGCGCCACTTGTGGCGGCCGGTGGCCCCAAGAGCGATGACTGGCCGTTCGTGCTGTACGACCATGAACTGATCCACCGCGTGCTGAAACAGGGCCGCCTCACCCACGCGGCCGATCATGTCTGCTGGCCCGCCCCGCGCCGCCAGGTGAAAGGCCATGTGCGCTGGAACCTTGTCGAACGGCTGACCTATGCCCTCACCCCCTATGCGGTGAAGGACTGGTTCTTCTACGATTTCCTCAGCCCCCGTCTGCGCGCGCGCGGCATGTTCGAAGCCGGCTTGCGCGTACGCGACTGGGAATAGGGTCACGCATCTGCAACATGGTTGCGGCATGGCATCGCCATGATCCGCATCTTCGCCCTCACCGCCGCCCTTCTTGCCACCCTGCCAGCGGCTGCCGCTCCTGTGCTGATGATCGCCATCGATGGCCTGCGCCCACAGGAATGGCAGCGCCGCGACAACGGCCTTGATCTGCCAAACCTGCGCGGGCTGGCGGCGGGCGGCACCAGCGCTGCGGTGACCGGCGTGCTGCCCACTGTCACCTACCCCAGCCACACCACGCTGATCACCGGCACGACACCGCGCCAGCACGGGATCGCCAACAATCTCACATTCGATCCGCTGCGCGGCAATGCCGATGGCTGGTACTGGTATGCCAGCGACATCAAGGCGCAAACGCTGTGGCAGGCTGCTGCCCACGCCGGGCGCACCGTGGTGAATGTCCACTGGCCGGTGAGCGTGGGCGTCGCTGGCCTCACCGCCAACCTGCCGCAGATCTGGCGCACCGGCATGGCCGATGACGACAAGTTGATGGCCGCCCTGTCCACCCCCGGCCAGCCGCTTGCCGAAGCCGGCCCCTACCCCACCGGCAAGGACGAAAGCATCGCGGGTGATGAAGGCCGCACCAAACACGCCATCGCCCTGCTGCGCCGGGTGAAGCCGGATTTCGCCACCGTCTATCTCACCGGTTTCGATCATGAACAGCATGAAGCCGGGCCGGATTCGCCCGCTGCGCGCGCCGTGCTGGTGCGCATCGATGCGGCCGTTGGCCAACTGGTCGCCGCCGCCCGCGCCATCAACCCGCAAACGACGGTGGTGGTCGTTTCCGATCATGGCTTTGCGCCCACGGCCCGCACCACCAATTTGTTCGTGCCGTTCATCAAGGCCGGGCTGATCCGGCTGAACGGCAACGCCATCGCCAGCTGGGATGCCATCCCGTGGACGGCCGGTGGCAGTGCCGCCATCCGTCTGGCCCGGCCCAATGATGCCGCCCTGAGAGCCAAGGTCGCCGCCGTACTGGCCGAGGTTGCCGCTGATCCCGCCGCCGGAATCGACCGGGTGCTGGACAGCGCCGCCATCGCTGCCGCAGGCGGCACGGCAGACGCCGCCTTCTGGGTGAATTGCCAGCCTGGCTGGCTGATGGGCGGCAAGCTGGATGGCGTGCAAGGTGAGCCCACCACCACCAAGGGCATGCACGGCTATTTCCCCGATGTGCCGGCGATGCGCGCCAGCCTGATCGCCAATGGCCCCGGCATCAGCGCTGGCCGCGATCTGGGCGTGATCGACATGCGTGCCATCGCGCCGGCCGTCGCCGCGCGGCTGGGCGTGAGCTTGAAGGATGCGGAGAAGCCGGCCGCCTTCTGACGCGCCTCCCCAAAGCGCCGGTTTCGCCCCATGCCCACTCGGGCCAAGGTGAGCGCAAGGGAGAACGGCGATGCAACTGGCCTGGAGCGCAGACGATCTGGCTTTCCGCGACGAGGTGCGGGCCTTCCTTGCTGCCGAACTGACGCCCGAATTGAAGCTGGCCGCCGCCGGCATGACCAGCGTCTATGCGCCGCCCGATGTGGCGCTGGCCTGGCAGAAGAAATTGCACGCCAAGGGGTGGGTGGCGCCAAGCTGGCCGGTCGAGGCCGGTGGCTGCGACTGGAGCGTGGCCAAACGCTATATCTTCGCGCGCGAGACCACCGAAGCCGGTGCGCCGCCGCTCTCCCCCATGGGGCTGGGCATGTGCGGGCCGGTGCTGCTGCATTATGGCACCGAGGAACAGAAGCGGCGTTTCCTGCCGCCGATGCTGGCCGGTGATGAATTCTGGTGCCAGGGCTATTCGGAACCCAATTCGGGATCAGACCTCGCCTCGCTGCAGATGAAGGCCGAACGCGACGGCGATCACTTCGTCTGCACCGGCCGCAAGATCTGGACGACGCACGCCCATTATGCGGACTGGATCTTCTGCCTGGTGCGCACCACAAGGCTGGAGAAGCCGCAGCTGGGCATCACCTTCCTGCTGATCGACATGAAGACGCCCGGCGTTTCCGTGCGCCCCATCGTGTCACTTTCGGGCGAGCATGTGCAGAACGAGGTGATCTTCGATGAAGTGCGGGTGCCGGTGGCCAATGTCGTCGGCCGCATCGACGATGGCTGGACAGTGGCCAAATATCTGATGGAATTCGAGCGCGGCGGCCACGCCTATGCGCCGTCGCTGGTGAAGCGGGTGGACACGCTGGTGGTGCATCTGGCCGAGACGGGCCAGGCCATGCCGGGCCGCATTGCGGCCTTGCGCACCGAGATCGAGGCGCTGGATGCGCTGGAACTGCAATTCAACGCCGGCCTGTCCAATGGTGCCGCGCCGGGGCCGATGGCCAGCGCGCTGAAGATCCTCGGCACCGAACTGAGCCAGCGGCTCACCGAACTGGAGGTGGAAGCGGCTTTGCCGTGGGTGGAAGCCTATCAACCGCACCTCACCCTGCCCGGCGGCCCGGTGCCCGGCTTCACCGCGCCGGCTGATGGTCTGGGCGTTGGCCCAGCGTGGGCGGCGAAGGCCTTCCCCAAATATCTCAACGACCGCGCCGGCTCCATCTATGCCGGCACCAACGAAATCCAGCGCGGCATCCTCTGGCAATATCTGGCGCGGCGGAACGGCTGAACAATCAGGCTTTCAGGTGGAAGACCGCCACGCTTTCCGCCAGCAATGGCGGGAGCGGCAGGCCGGCGTGGGCCAGCCAATTGGTCGGGAAAATGACGCCGTCGCCTGAGAGGGTGGCCAGCAGTTCCGGTTCGCCAAAACCCTTGTGCGACAGCGTGCCGGCACGGGCCAGCAGGCGGGCGTGGACAGGCCCAACACCGGCCAGGAACGGCAGCGTCAGTGGCTGCGGCCGGCGATCCTGCGGCGGCGCGATACGGGTGACCAGCAACAACCAGTCAGCACCATCGCCGCTGGCCTGCCACAGCAGACCGTCCGCCCCCTCGCCCATCACCAGCGTCTGCCCGTGCAGCAGGTGCCGCCACTGCTTGTGGAAGGCGATCCAGCCGGCCAGTTCCGCCTGTTCGGTTTCGGGAAGCTTGGCCGGGTCCATCTCCACCCCGAAATGGCCGGGCAGCGCGACGCCAGCGCGGAAGCCCAGCGACTGGCGGCGGCCGGTGGCGTGGGCCGGGCTCGCGCCGACATGCGCGCCCATCAGTTCCGGTGGGAAAAAGGCCTGAAAGCCGCGCTGGATGGTGGCGCGGGAGACGGCATCAAGATTGTCGCTGGTCCAGAAGCGGTGGGTGAAGGCGGCAATGCCGGCATCGATGCGCCCGCCGCCACCGGCACAGCTTTCAATTTCCACGTTCGGATGCGCCGCCCGCAGCCGGGCGAGCAGGCGATAGAGGCCCTGCACCTGGCACAGCCCGCCGGCAGGGGCAAGATCGCGATTGTGATCCCACTTGAGATAGGCAATCGGGACGTTGGTCAGCAACCGGTCGAGCGCGGTGAAGAGATAATCCTCCACCTGTGGCAGCGACAGGTTCAGCACCAACTGGTTGCGCGCGGTGGGCTGCGGCGCGCCCGGCACATTCAGCGCCCAATCGGGGTGCGCGCGGTACAAGTCACTATCTGGGTTGACCATTTCCGGTTCGACCCACAAGCCGAATTCCAAGCCCAGCGCGTTGACGCCCTCTGCCAGCGGTTTCAACCCGTCGGGATATTTGTGCGGGTCGGCAGTCCAGTCACCCAGCCCGGCGCGATCATGGTCGCGGCCCCGGAACCAGCCATCGTCCAGAATGAACCGCTCCGCTCCGATGGCGGCGGCAGCGCGGGCGAGTTCGAGGATGCGGGCTTCGTCGTGGCGGAAGTAGCAGGCCTCCCAGCTGTTGAGATGCACCGGACGCGGGCGCATTTTGCCCGATGGCCAGTCCAGCCGCGCCCGCACCGCGCCGTGCATCTGCTGCATGGCGCCGTTGCGGCCCTGCCCGCTGACGGCCAGCAGCAGCGGCGGCGCGGCATGGCGCTCACCGGGTTCAAGGGTGAAGCCATCCGCCGCGCCAACCGAAAGGAAATGCCGGCCTTCGTCGTCGCGCTCCACGGCCAGCGCCGCATCGCCCGACCACGCCAACTGTACCGCCAGCACCAGGCCCTGATCCCATCCGGCCTGTTGGCCCAGCAGGTAAAGCCCGGGCGGGCCACCATGGCCGGGCAAGCCACGCCGTGTCTCGCGTCGCCACTGGTGGGCGGGCAACGGTTCCACGCATTCCACGAATTCGGCAGCATGGCGGCCGCGCCACGACAGCATGCGATGCAGCCCGGTCGGCAACGGCAGCAGCGCACTGGCCAGATGATCGATCGTGATCGGCACCGGGCCATCATTGCCGAGCGTCGCGCTGATTTCGAAACCGCCGCCGGGGAGCAGGCGTAAAATCTGTTCGAGCAGCAGGCCGGTGTCGGCATCGTTGAGGGTGACACGCAGCGAGCCCGGTTTCGCCGCGACGTCCGTCACTGCCCAGCGCAGCACCCGCCCGGCGACCGACACCGCCAGCGGCCCGAACCAGCCGAGGCCGGGCGCGGTGGCAAAGGGCACATCTTCATCCAGGCTGAAGGTCGCCGCGCCGCGCGTGCTGGCGAGTGGCGGCAGGCCCGCCGCATCCACACGCTGGCCCAGGTGACGCCACAACAGCGCATCGCCTGACTGTTCGAGGACCAGGCTGGCTTCGGGGCTGTGGAGCGCGAATATTGTCACCGCGCCAGATTGGCGGCGCGGGCGTTCCCGTCAACCCACCAGCAGTTTGCGCACGTCGCCTTCACAGCGGAAACTCTGCACGAACAGATAGACCGAAAGGAACATCGCGCCGCCCAGAAAGGCAACAACGGCCAGCGCCAATCCGGCCGGTGAGCCGCGGTGCCGCCAGCCGATATAGAGGCCGGACAGGGTGAGCATGAACATGAAATCGAGGTTGAACTGCCCCTGCCAGCCGCCGCCGGAAACGGCCCCGAAGAAGGCGGGGAACAGGTTGGGTTCCGCCAGCAGCACCGGCGCGGTGTAGATGGTGAGGCTGGCAAAGATGACGACGCAGAGCAGGCGGATGATGAGCATGGCGGTCTCCCCAGGATGGCTCAGCATCGTGCGGCGAGGGAGGCGTGGCAATTACCTTGAGCGTCAGTTTCCGCTGAATCGCCCGGCGCGTTTCTCGCGGAACGCCGCCAGTGCTTCAATGAAATCCTCGCCTTGCGTCGCCAGCAGCCACTGATCGGCGTCCGCATGGAGCACGGCGGCGTGGAGCGCGCCCGACACGGCGTTGATGCTGCGCTTGATCATCTGCACGGCCATCGGCGGCAGCGCGGCATAGTCGGCAGCCAGGGCCAACGCCCGCGCATCCTCGGTGCCGGCCGGCACGATTTCATCGATCAGGCCCCAGCCGGCCAGGGTTTCAGCGTCGAACAATGCGCCCGTCATCACCATGCGCTTGGCCTTGGCCGGCCCGACCAGTTCGATCAGCGGCCCCAGCGCGTTCCACATCAGGTTGATGCCGATCTTCACCTCGCCATAGCCCAGCCGCGAACCCGCCGCCGCCACCCGGAAATCGCAGGCCGTGGCGATACAGGTGGCGCCGCCGGTGGCCACGCCTTTCAGGGCGCAGATCGTGGGCTGATCAATGCCTTGCACCGCCCGCATCACCCGCGCGCCGAGCTGCGCGGCGCGGCGCGCTTCGGCCAAGGGGACCGGCGCGGCCATGCGGCCTTCCATCTCGCCGATATCGGCCCCCACCGAAAAATCCGTCCCCTCGCCGCGCAGCACCACGGCGCGCACATCGCCGGCGCCGCGCAGACTGTCAGCCAGCCGCTCCAGTTCGGCCAGCATCGCCTGGCTCAGCGCATTGCGCTTTTCCGGGCGGTTGAGGGTGATGGTGGCGATCGTGTCGCTCACGGAAAGGGTCACGGCCATTTCAGCACTCCACCACGTTTACGGCCAGACCACCCTGGCTCGTCTCCTTGTACTTGTGGCTCATGTCGATACCGGTCTGGCGCATCGTCTCGATCACCTGATCAAGGCTGACACGGCTCAGGCCGGGCCGATGCAGCGCCAGCCGGGCGGCGTTGGCGGCCTTCACCGCACCGATGGCATTGCGTTCGATGCAGGGGATCTGCACCAGCCCGCCAACGGGATCGCAGGTCAGGCCCAGATTATGCTCCATGCCAATTTCGGCCGCATTGGCGACTTGCGTGGGCGAGGCGTTCCAAACGGCGGCCAGCCCCGCCGCCGCCATCGAGCAGGCGACACCCACCTCGCCCTGGCAGCCCATTTCCGCCCCGGAGATCGACGCGCGCTGCTTGTAGAGCAGGCCAATGGCGCCGGCGGTGGCCAGAAAACGCCGGCGTTGTTCCGCCCCTTCGCAATAATGCTTCATCACGGCGGGCAAGATGCCGGCCGCACCATTGGTGGGAGCCGTCACAACCTGGCCACCGGCGGCATTTTCCTCGTTCACCGCCATGGCATAGACGTTGAGCCAATCGAACAATCGCTCCGGTTCGTTGGCGCTGCGGCCTTGCTGCAACTGCTGCCACAGCGAGGGCGCGCGGCGTTCCACTTTCAGGCCACCGGGCAATATGCCTTCGGTCGTCAGCCCGCGATCGATGCAGGCCAGCATGACGGCAGCAACATGATCCAAGCCGGCCAGTGTCTCGGCGCGCGGGCGGATGGCGTCTTCATTGGCCAGCACAATGGTTTCCAGGCTCTGGCCCGTCGCCTCGGCAATGGCCAGCAGTTCAGCGGCGCTAGCGAAGGGGTGCGGCACGTCGCGGCCAGTGGTCACCCGATCAGCCGGGGCGGCCTGTTCCAGCTGGCGCCGGCTGGCGATGAAACCGCCGCCAGTGGAGAACCACTCCTCTACGGCCAGCGTCTGGCCGCCAGCCAGCACGGAGAGGCGCATGGCGTTGGGGTGGAGCAGATCGCGCGTGTCGTAATCGAGGCTGATATCGGTGGCGGGATCGAAGGCGACACCCGCCAGCCGCCCGGACGTTTCCAACGCAGCCAGATCGCGCTCCGCCTGCGCCGCGTCGAATGTCTCTGGCGCATGGCCCAGCAGCCCCAGCGCCACCGCCCGCAACGTGCCGTGGCCATGGCCGGTGAAGGCAAGGCTGCCTTGCAGCGTCACCACCACCCGCGCACCCTCCGGCCAGCGCCGCCGCGCCAGCCGTTGGCCATAACGCAGCGCAATGCGCATCGGCCCCACCGTGTGCGAACTGGAAGGGCCAACGCCCACGCGGAACATGTCGAGCACCGAAAGCATGCTGCAATCGTGGACGAGCCGGAGCAGAGGGGCAATGGGGGGCCGCAATGCCTGCCGGAAACTCCAGCCTGTGCGGAGACGAAAGCTGCGCCTAAGCTGGTGCCATGGATGATGTGCTGATCGATCAAGTGAGCCGGCTGCTCGCCCACGAGGCGACGGACGCGCGCCTGCGCGCGGCGCGTGCAGGCGGCCGAGCGGACGGCTGGGACGCCATCACCGCTGCCGGCCTGCCGCTGGCGCTGGCCAGTGAGGCGGCGGGCGGATTGGCGCTGGATGCGGCGACCGTGCTGGCCATCGCCCGCGCGCACGGCAAGGCCGGCGCGCCGTGGCCGCTGGCCGAAGCGATGATCGACGCGGCGCCAGACTGTCCGGCCGAGCTGTGGGCGCCGGCGCTGGCCACCGCCGAGATCGCCGGCCTCGCCGAAACCGTGCTGGCGCTGACCCTGGAGTGGACCCAGACACGCCAGCAGTTCGGCAAGCCGCTGTCGAAGAACCAGGCGGTGCAGCACAGCCTGGCGCAGATGGCGGCCGAAACCGCTGCAGCCGGCGCGGCGGTCGGGCTAGCAGGATTGGGGCTGGCGGGTGAAAACTGGGCGATGGTGGCCGCCGGCAAGGCCCGCGCCAGCGAAGCGGCCGGCGTGGTCGCGGCGCTGGCGCACCAGTTGCACGGCGCCATCGGCGTGACGGCGGAGCATCGCCTGCACCTGTTCACGCGTGCGCTGTGGCAGCGCCGCGATACAGCCGGCAGCGAACATGACTGGCACACACGGCTGGGGGCTGACGTGCTGGCGCGCGGCAGCCTGTGGCGGCTGGCGACGGATGAACCGCTGCTCGGTCTCGCCGAACCGGCCACGGCCGGTGATCGTTTCCGCTTTCCGGTGGTGGCCGAAACCGCCGCGCGCGCCGATTTGCGTGCCGACGTGCGGGATTTCCTGGCCGAGGAACTGGCCGCCCTGCCGGCGCAGGTGCGCGCCCACAGCTGGAACGGCCACAGCCCGGATTTCAGCCACAAGCTGGGCGAACGCGGTTGGCTGGCGATGACATGGCCGAAGGCGGTGGGCGGGCACGAGAAGAGCGCGCTCGACCGGCTGGTGGTGATCGAGGAATTGCTCGCAGCCGGTGCGCCAGTGGCGGCGCATTGGATCGCGGATCGCCAGACCGGGCCGTTGCTGCTCAAATTCGGCACGCCGGCGCAGCAAACGGCCTACCTGCCCGCCATCGCGCGCGGCGAATTGTTTGCCTGCATCGGCATGAGCGAGCCGGGGGCGGGATCGGACCTCGCGGCACTGACCACCCGCGCACGCCCGGTCGAAGGCGGCTGGCGGGTGAATGGGACCAAATTGTGGACCACCTATGCCCACAAGGCGCACGCCATGCTGCTGCTGTGCCGTACGGGTGAGGGCCAGCGGCATGAGGGCCTCAGTCAGTTGCTGGTGCCGATGGACAGCCCGGGCCTGAACCTGCGCCCGATCATCGATCTGATGGGCGAGCATCATTTCAACGAAGTGCATTTCGATGATGTGTTCGTGCCCGCCGATGCGCTGGTGGGCGCGCAGGGCAATGGCTGGGCGCAGGTGATGAGCGAGCTGGCCTATGAACGCTCCGGCCCCGAACGCTTCCTGTCGACCCTGGTGCTGGCCGAGGAACTGGTGGCGGCGCTGTCCCAAGACGCGGCGGCGGCACATGCCCCCATCGGTCGGCTGGCGGCACACCTGATGGTGCTGCGGTTGATGGCGCGCGGCATGGCGGCCTTGCTGGAAGATGGTGAGGACCCGGCGCTGGAAGCGGCGATGGTGAAGGATCTGGGCGCGACCTTCGAACAGGCCATCCCCGAAATCGCCCGCAGCCTGTTGCCGTTGATCCCCGATCCGCCCGCATCGTTGCTCGCCACGCTGGACGCCACGGTGCACATAGCGCCGATGGTGTCGTTGCGCGGCGGCACCCGCGAAATCCTGCGCGGGATCATCGCACGCGGGCTGGGGGTGCGGTGATGGCCTGTCCTACACCGCCAAAGCCTGTCGTCATGGCCCTGCCCCTGATGCTGGCCCCCGTTGCTGGCCGGGACGCTGGCCAGCGCAGGCGGCCAGCTGCTGAAAATTCCCCAATCCTGCACGATTCGTCCAAACTGGCAAAACTTGGGAGCGTTGATTCGGGCCGCAGCGGCCAACGCGCAAATCCCTGAAAACAGACCGGGAAATTGAAATGACCGACCATGTTCTCTACCACCGCGATGGCCACATCGTCACGCTGACGCTGAACCAGCCGGAACTGCGCAACCCGGTGTCGGATGACGACATGGTCGATGCCATCCTGGCGGCGTTGGTGCGGCTGGAGAATGACCCGGAGGCGCGGGTGGCGATCCTGACCGGCGCCGGCAGTGCCTTTTCCTCAGGCGGCAATCTCAAGAAGATGGCCAGCGGCGACGGGCTGGCCAGTGCGTCGCCGATCAAGACCCGGCGCAACTATCTCACCGGCATCCAGCGCCTGCCCCGCGCCTTTGCCGCGCTGGAAGTGCCGATCGTGGCGGCGGTGAACGGCCCGGCCATCGGTGCCGGCTGTGATCTGGCCTGCATGTGCGACATTCGCGTGGCCGGCGAAAGCGCGAAGTTCGCCGAGAGCTTCGTGAAGCTTGGTATCATCCCCGGCGATGGCGGCGCCTGGCTGCTGCCGCATGTGGTGGGCCACGCCAAGGCCGCCGAAATGGCGCTGACCGGCGACATGGTGGACGCCGCCGAAGCGCTGCGCATCGGGCTGGTGAGCAAGGTGGTGCCGGATGCGGAATTGCTGGATGCGGCCCGCGCCTATGCCGCTCGCATCGCTGCGAACCCACCGCAGGCGGTGCGGATGACCAAGCGACTGCTGTGGGAAGCCCGGCAGGCCAGTCTGGAAACGGTGTTGCAGCTTTCGGCCGCGATGCAGGCGCTGGCGCACACGACCATCGATAACAAGGAGGCGATGACGGCCTTCCTCGAAAAGCGTCCGCCCCAGTTCAGCGGGCAGTAGTTCAGCGGGCGTTGAGGTCCCTGCGATGCAGGGTTGCCATCCCGATCACCACCAGGAAGGGCTGCATCACGAAGGTCGCAAAGCCCGCTGTTGTGGCCATGCCGGTGGGCCCGGCGATGGCCCGCCACGCCACTTCCAGGCCCAGCATCACGGCCGCCAGGAATAACGCATCGGATGACAGGCGGTGCAGGCGCAGGCTGGTCAGGCCCCAATCCAGCAATGTTCGCGCCAGGCAATAGAAGATCAGCAGCCAGCAGATATTGCCGGCCAGATGGCTTTCATCCCAACGCCCCAGAAAGCTGCCAAGATGGCCCTGCACCACCAGCCACAATGCCGACATCACCAGAAAGGCACGCTGCACCCAAACAACGCCGACGACGTCGGTTTCACGCTTGTCTATCACTATCGCCACCCGCAACTTCACTACGCCTCGGATGACATTGTCGCTGGTTTAAGTAAAAGGCCGGTTAATCGCCCAACCAATCGGCCAATATGCTCTGCTCGTCTTCGCCCACGCGGGGCGGCGGACGGCGCATGGTGGCCGGTGTGGCGCTGAGTTTGCCGGGAAAGGCCACGCTGGGAATATGGGCGCCGTCGGCCCGCACGAAATCATGCACGACATTGCGGGCAGTGATGAACGGATCGGCGAACACCTCGCTCACCTTGTTCACCGGGCCGGCCGGAACGCCGGCGGCGGCCAGCCGATCGATCAGTGGCAGGCCGGGTTCGTTCGCCACCAGCCGCTGCACTTCGGCTTCGATGGCGTCGCGGTTGATGAGGCGGGCGCTGGCGGTGACGAAGCGTTCGTCCTGCGCCAGTGATGGCACGCCCATCAGCGTGCAGAAGGCGCGGAACTGGCCATCATTGCCGATGGCGATGATGATGGTGCCATCGGCAACGTCGAAGGTCTTGTAGGGCACCACCGTGGGGTGGCGGTTGCCGAGCCGACCGGGATCGACGCCTCCCACCAGCCAGTTCATCGCCTGGTTGGCGAGGCAGGCGATCTGGGTGTCGAGCAGGCTGATATCGATCTGCTGGCCCTCCCCGGTCCGCTCGGCATGGCGCAGCGCGGCCAGGATGGAAATGGTGGCATAAAGCCCGGTGGTGACATCGGCCATGGCGACCCCGGCGCGCAGCGGTTGGCCGCCCTCTTCGCCAGTGATGGCCATGAAGCCGCCCATGCCCTGCGCCACGAAATCATAACCGCCGCGGCTGGCATAAGGCCCGGTTTGCCCGAAGCCGGTCACGGAACAATAGACGAGACTGGGCTTCAGCACTTTCAGGCTTTCCCAGTCGAGGCCATATTTCTTCAGGCCGCCCACCTTGAAATTCTCGATGACGATATCGGCCTTCAGCGCCAGTTCGCGCAGCAGCGCGGCGCCTTCGGACGAGGCAAAATCGACTGCAATGCTGCGCTTGTTGCGATTGGCAGCGAGATAATAGGCCGAAGTGCCGATCTCGTCCTGCCCGTCAGCACCTTTCAGGAAGGGTGGGCCCCAGGCACGGGTATCGTCGCCGCGGCCGGGGACTTCCACCTTCACGACGTCGGCACCCAGATCAGCGAGGATCTGCGTGCTCCAGGGCCCGGCCAGCACGCGCGACAGATCAAGCACACGAATGCCGGCCAGCGCGGCGGGAGCGGTCATTTCAGTCATGATCTGGAGTAACCGGAAAAAGAAAACGGTGCCAGTCCGCAAGGACTGGCACCGCTCCTAGCCCCCGACCGGGGTTAGCCGTTGCTGAAGGGCGGTTGCCCCGATCTGGAGAAATTTGCCGCGATCGTGACTGATGCCCCCGTACGCGACTGACTCCCCCGAATCACACTCGCCTCCTTGTTACCAAACTGTGAAGGCCCAAGAAAGCGGAAAGAAGTTAACAACTTGGCACAGAGGTAATCAGACCCTTTCAAAGATGGCGGCCAGTCCTTGTCCACCGCCAATGCACATGGTCTCCAATCCAAAACGGGCCTTTCGTCGCTGCATTTCGTGACACATCGAAGCCAATATGCGGCCACCGGTTGCGCCGATCGGATGGCCAAGACTGATGCCTGAACCGTTGACATTGAGCTTGTCGGGATCGTGCCAACCCCAACCCTTCAACACCGCCAGCACTTGCGGCGCAAAGGCTTCGTTCAATTCGACCAGATCAATATCGTCCCATTTCATGCCGGTCCGCGCGAACAACCGCTCCACCGCCGGCACCGGGCCGATACCCATGCGCGATGGATCGCAGCCGGCCGCCGCCCAGCCGGTCAGCCAGGCCATGGGTTCCAGGCCCAGCGGTTCCAGCAGTTCCTCGGCCACCACCAGGCAGGCCGACGCGCCGTCGTTCTGCTGGCTGGCATTGCCGGCCGTCACCACGCCGTCCTTCTCGATGGATTTCAACAGCGCCAGGCTTTCGGGCGTTGCATCGGCTCTGATCCCCTCGTCCGCCGCAAACAGGATGGGCGGGCCCTTCTTCTGCGGGATGTCCACCGGCACCAGTTCATCGACGAATTTGCCGTCTGCCCAAGCCTTGGCGGCGCGCTGGTGGCTTTGCGCGGCATAGGCATCGCATTCTTCGCGGCTGATGCCGTAGTCCTTGGCCAGGTTGTTCGCGGTTTCAATCATGCCGGAAATCACGCCGTAACGGCTTATTGGCTGGCTCATCACCCGGCCGCGCACCAGGCGGTCGTGGAAAGTGGTGCTGCCCATGCGGGCGCCATTGCGGTGATCGGTGCTGTAATATTCAACTTGGCTCATGCTTTCGACACCACCGGCCACCACGATATCGGCCGCGCCTGTCGCCACGCGCATCGATGCATCGATCACCGCCTGCAGGCCCGACCCGCAGCGCCGATCGAGCGAGACGCCTGGCACGGATTCGGGAAAACCCGCAGCCAGCCACGACCAGCGCGCCACGCACGGCGCTTCGCCGTTGGGATAGCCATGGGCGAACACCACGTCGTCCACGCGTTCCGGATCAATCTTGGTGCGCTCCATCAGCGCCTTCAGGATGATCGCGCCCAGTTCGCCGGCTGGGAACCCCGCCAGCGACCCGCCAAAGCGCCCGACCCCGGTGCGAATGGGGGAAACAATTGCAGCACGGCGCATCAGCTCTTCTCCCGCATCATGGACTTGGCGATGATGGTCTGCTGGATCTGGCTGGTGCCTTCATAGATCCTGAGCAGCCGTACATCGCGATAGAAACGTTCCACCTTGTATTCGGCCATGTACCCCGCGCCGCCGTGGATCTGCACCGCGCGGTCCGCAATACGGCCCACGGCTTCGCTGGCGTGGAGTTTCAGCACCGAACATTCGCGCGCTGTTACCTCGCCCGCATCAAAGCGCGCAGCGGTGCGTTCGAGCAGGGCAGCGGTGGTCAGCCGATCCACCTCCATGTCGGCCAGCATTGCCTGCACCAGCTGGAAATCACCGATGCGCTGGCCGAACTGCTGGCGTTCCATGGCGTAAGCGAGGCTCATCTCGATCAGCCGGTCTGCCATGCCCAGCGCAACGGCAGCGATGTGGATGCGGCCGCGATCAAGCACCTTCATGGCGGTGCGGAAGCCCTGGCCCGGCACCCCGCCGATGATATTGGCGGCCGGCACCATCACGTCTTCCAGGATCACGTCGCAGGTCTTGGCGCCGCGCTGGCCCATCTTGCGATCGGGCTTGCCCAGTGAAATGCCCGGGCTGTCGGCCGGCACGATGAAGGCACTGATGCCGGCGGCGCCCCTGTTGCCCGGATCGGTGCGCGCCATCAGGGTGAAAACAGTCGCACGCGGGGCGTTGGTGATGTAGCGCTTGGTGCCATTGATGCGGAAATATTCGCCTTCCTGCACCGCCGAACAGCGCAAGCTGGCCGCATCCGAACCCGCCCCTGGTTCCGTCAGCGCAAAGCTGGCGATGGCTTCACCCGTGGCGAATTTCGGTAGCCATTCGGCTTTCTGCGCCTCGGTGCCGTCGATCATGATGCCCTGGCTACCGATGCCGACCGTGGTGCCAATCAGGCTGCGGAAGGTGACGCTTGCGCGGGTAAGGATGCGCACCAACTGCGATTCCTCCGACATGGTCAGGCCAAGACCACCAAACTCTTCCGGCACCGACAGGCCAAACAGGCCCATCGCCTTGAATTCGGCTACGATATCGGGCGGGATATCGTCGGCTTCCTCCACCGCGTCTTCGGCCGGGATCAGCCGTTCCTCGACATAGCGGGCCAGCTGGTCCTTCAGCAGACCAAAGGTTTCGGTGTCCATCGCATCACCCCGCGTTCGCTTGCATCGCCACCGTGCCGTCACAGCGCAGCGCCTGCAAGCCATCATCACTTGCTGCCAGCGCAATCGGCTGGCCGGCGAACAGCGGCGCCTGGGCACGGAAGGCGAATGTCTTCGCCGGGCCATGCCTCCGTTCCCAAAGCCCCAGCAATTGCGCCGCCACCAGTGGGCCGTGGACGACAAGGCCGGGATACCCTTCCTCGCCCGCCGCATAGGCCAGATCATAATGGATGCGGTGGGCGTTGGCGGTGGCGGCGGAAAACAGGAAGAGCTGGACCGGACCAGGCGTGAAACCGGCATCGCGGATGGGTGGCGGGCTGGCCGGCACCGGCAGCGGTACTGGCGGACCATCGTCGCGCCACACGATCGTCTGCACCTCCTCCAGCGCCTTCTCGCCTTCCTGCCATATCTCGATCCGCACCTGGCCCAGCAGCAAGGTGCCGGTCTTGCCGGTCTTTGGCGTCAGGCTTTCGAGCAGGCGCATCTGCATGGCCGGCATGCCGGCGATCAGCGGGCGGTGGAAGCGATAGTCCGCGCTGGCGAACATGCGGCGCGGCAGCGACACTGGCGGGAAGAAACCACCGCGCACCGGGTGACCATCCACCCCGCGCGGGCCGGGCGACGGCAGAAACAGCGCCAGATGGCCCAGCGGCGGCCAGCCCAGCGCCTCGACATCCCAGTTCAACGCTTCGGCCAGCCGCACCACATCCGGGCCGTGCAGCACCTCCTCGCGCCATTCCGGCTTGGCACACCAGCTTTGCCAATGGGCGATGTCGGCAGGCGTCATGCCACCAGCCCTTCATCGTGCAGCCGCCCGATGGCACCGCTGGCAAGACCCAGCACTTCAGCCAGCACGGCATCGGTATCCGCACCCAATTGCGGCGCCGGACGCACCGGGCCGCGCGGTTCGCCGGCCAGCATCGCGGCCGGACCGGCAGCGGGATAGGTGAGACCGGATTTGTGCGTGATGGTCTGAAATTGCGGGTTGGCGGTGAACAGCCGCGCATCACCGCGCACGGCCTGCGCCAGCGTCTGGTATGGCCCCCAGGTGACGCCGGCCGCATCCAGCCGGGGCGCGAGATCGGCCAGTTTCTGCGCCGCCATCGCCGCTTCGAACAGCGGGAACAACAGGCCGCGATGGATGAAACGGGCGCCTTCATCGGCCGTGAAATCGGCGCCAGTCGCGGCCTCCATTGCCGCCACGGCCTCATTCAAACCAAGCGCCGCCACCAACCCGCGCCACTGCTTCGGCGTGATGGCGACAAGGTAGATGCGCTGCCCATCAGCCGTGGCGAAATCGCGCCCGAACGCGCCGAACAGATCATTGCCCAGTCGGCCCCGGTCGCCTTGCAACAGGGCTTCTGCCGCAAAGCCGAGATGCGACATCGAGGTGGCGGCCAGATCGGAGAGTGGCACGCGGATTTCCGCGCCCTCCCCCGTCTGCTGGCGGCGATGCAGGGCGCTGACCATGGCAAAGGCCGCCCAGGTGCCGCCCAGCAGATCCCAGGCCGGCAACACGGCATTCACCGGGCGCGTGTCGTCAACCGGCCCGGTCATTGCTGGCACACCCACGGCGGCATTCACCGTGTAATCCAGCGCCGGCTTGCCATCCGCCCAGCCCATGATGCGGGCGGTGATGATGTCGGGCCGCCGGGCAGCGAGGTTGGCGTGGGACAAGAAGCCCTCCACCGGAAAGTTGCTCAGGAACAGGCCGGCCTCGTCGCCCGGCGCGGTGGCCAGCGCAAGCGCCAGTTCACGCCCTTCCGGCCGCGACAGGTCGATCTGGATGGAGCGCTTGGCCTTGTTCAGCCCCTCCCAATAGAGGCTGTCACCCGCATCGGTCAGCGGCCAGCGTCTGTAATCCGGGCCGCCACCGATCTGGTCGATGCGGATGACGTCGGCGCCCATCTGGGCCAGATACAGGCCCCCGGTCGGCCCGGCGACAAAGGCCGCCGCTTCAACGACGCGCAGGCCGGAGAGGAGCTGGTACATCAGCCCCTCCCCCGCTCTGCAATCACATGCGCTCGATGATGATCGCCGGGGCCATGCCGCCGGCGGCGCACATGGTGACCAGGCCGCGCTTCAGGTCGCGGCGCTCCAGTTCATCGAGCACCGTGCCAATCAGCATCGAACCGGTGGCGCCGATCGGATGGCCCAGCGCGATGGCGCCGCCGTTCACGTTCACCTTGTCGCGATCCAGCTTCAAATCACGGATGAACTTTTCTGCAACCACGGCAAAGGCTTCGTTGATTTCCCACAGATCGATATCGTCCACCGTCAGGCCGGCCTTGGCCAGCGCCTTGCGGGCGGCCGGCACCGGCGCGTTGAGCATCAGCGTCGGGCAATCACCCATGTTGGCCATGGTCACGATACGGGCGCGCGGCTTCAGGCCGTTCTTTTCGGCATAGGCCTTGCTGGCCAGCAGCACGGCAGCCGCGCCATCGACCACGCCTGACGAGTTGCCAGCGTGGTGCATGTGCTCGATCTTCAGATCGGGGTATTTGGCGTTGATCAGCTTGCGGAACGTCGTGCCCTGCGTGTCCAGCGGCATGTCCGCGATCTTGGTGAAGCTCGGCTCCAGCGCGGAAAGGCCTTCCATCGTGGTCTGCGGACGCGGGAACTCTTCATGATCCAGCGCCAACGTGCCGTCCTCGCGGTAAACCGGGATCACGCTCTTGGAAAAGCGGCCTTCGGCAATGGCTTGCGCTGCGCGCTTCTGGCTTTCCAGGCCCAACGCGTCAACATCGGCGCGGCTGATGCCTTCCATGCTGGCGATGGCGTCACCGCACACGCCCTGGTGGCTTTGCGGGTGGTGCGCCTGCAGGCGGGCGTTGCCGCTGCCCATCATCATCGGCGGCAGGCCGGCGGCGCGCTCTTCCTGCGCCATGGTGGCGGTATAGCTCATCATTTCGGTGCCGCCGGCGATCAGCAGATCTTCCATGCCGCTCATGATCTGGGCCGAGGCCAGATTGACGCTGGTGATGCCACCGCCGCAGAAACGGTCCAGCGTCATGCCGCTGGCCTTCAGATCATAGCCGGCATCGAGCGCGGCCATGCGGCCGAGGTCGCCGCCCTGCTTGCCCTTCTGGGTGGAGGTGGACCAGATGATATCGTCAACTTCTGCCGTATTCAGATGGTTACGCTCGGCAATGGCCTTCAGCACGGCGGCGGCGAGGTGCTGCGGGTGCATGTCGGCCAGGCTGCCCTTCCCCACCTTGCCAATGCCACGCGGCGTGCGGACGGTATCGATGATATAGGCTTCGGCCATTGAAACTCTCCTTGGATTGCTGGGCGCACCCTACGCTTGTGATTGGCCCCGTCGATTGCGGTTTTTGGCAGTCTCAATAGCTTTTCGGCAAGCCCAGCACATGCTCGGCGATATAGGCGAGGATCAGGTTTGTGGAGACCGGCGCCACCTGATAAAGCCGTGTTTCCCGGAACTTGCGCTCAATGTCATATTCGGCGGCAAAGGCGAATCCACCCAGAGTCTGCATTGCCGCCTCGCCGGCCTGCCAACTGGCTTCGGCGGCGAGCATCTTGGCCATGTTGGCTTCAGCCCCCGCCACTTCGCCGGACTCATAGCGACGGCAGGCATCGGCAACGACCAGCTTTGCGGCATGGGCGCGGGCGTGGGCCTGCGCCAAGGGGAACTGGATGCCCTGGTTCTGACCGATGGGGCGCCCAAACACCTGGCGCTCCTTGGCGTAACTGGTTGCACGATCGAGAAAAAACCGCGCATCGCCAATGCATTCGGCGGCGATCAGGATCCGCTCTGCGTTCATGCCCGACAATATGTAGCGGAAGCCCTGCCCTTCCTCCCCGATGCGATTGGCGGCGGGGATCTTCACATTGTCGAAGAACACCGCCGTCGTGCCATGATTCATCATGGTTTCAATGGGTTGTATCGAAAGACCGGGACAGTCCCGCATGTCGAGCAGGAACACCGAAAGCCCCTCGGTCCGCTTGGCGACCTGATCCTTGGGCGTGGTACGGGCCAGCAGCACCATCAGATCGCTCTGCGCGGCGCGACTGGTCCAAATTTTCTGACCATTTATCAAATAGTTGTCACCATCCCGCACCGCCGTCGTGCGCAAGCTCAGCGTGTCACTGCCCGATGTCGGCTCGGTCACGCCAAAAGCCTGCAGGCGCAACTCGCCGCGCGCAACCGCAGGCAAATATTGGGCTTTTTGCGCCGCCGAGCCATGGCGCAGCAACGTGCCCATCACATACATCTGCGCATGCGCCGCTGCGCCATTGCCGCCGCTGGCGTGGATTTCCTCCAGGATCGCGCAGGCGGCCGAAAGCGGCAGGCCAGAGCCGCCAAACTCCTCCGGAATCAGCGCAGAAAGCCAGCCTTCGCGCGTCAACGCCTCTACGAATTCAATGGGATAGGTACTATCCTTGTCTTTCGCCCGCCAATATTCGCCGGGAAAGCCAGCGCAGAGTTTCGCCACGGCGGCGCGGATATCAGGCCAATCGTTCATGCCCCCATCAGGCCCTGCTACAGCCCAACCGGCAAGCCCTTCTGTTGATCAGGGTTAGTCACTGCGCTGGACATCGGCGGCGGCATCGTTGGTCGATCGCGGCGGTGCAATGATCTCCACCGGCGCATCAATGGCCCGGCCCGCCGCCGCCGCGACGCCGTCCGCGCCTTCATGGCCAAACCAGCTGCGCAGCCTGATATCCTGCTGAGGATAAGGGATTTCAATGCCATGGCGGCGCAAGGCATCATCCAGCGCCCAGCAATAGGCCGCCATCATGCTGCCCGGCCGCTTCACCGCATCCAATGAAGGCCACACCACCAGTTCAAAATTCAAGGCAGATTCACCGAAGCTGGTCAGCCAGACCTGGGTGCGGCGGTCGCCATCATCGGGTTGGGTGAACAGCACGGCCCGCGCCGCCTCGAGCGCTGCGGTGCGCACCTTTTCCTTGTCGCTGCCATAGGCGACAGTGAACGGCACATGGATGCGGCGCGAGACACGGTCGCGGGTCCAATTGGTCAACTTGCCGCCCAGCAGCAGCGCATTGGGCACCAGCATTTCAACATAATCATTTGTTCTCAATGTGGTAGCCCGTGGACCGATCGCCACCACCAGCCCGGCGGCGCCATCCTCCAGCTCAACGAAGTCACCCACTTCGATGCTGCCATCAAACAGCAGGATCAGGCCATAGACGAAGTTCTTCACCACATCCTGCAGGCCAAGGCCGATGCCCACACCCAGCGCGCCGGCAAAAAGGGATAGGGCCGACAGATCAACCCCCAGCGCCGAAATCACCCCCGCCAGCGCGCCAATCACCACCAGGTAACGCGCAACCTGCCCCGCCACATAGATGGTGGCCGCCCGCCCCTCGCCGGATCGCGCCAGGCTACGCTTGGTCAACTGCCTGATAAACCATATGAAAGCGATGGATACGGCAATCACTGTGGCCGCCGCCACCAGCTTTTCGGGGGTCAGGCTGAACGCGCCGATTTTCAGCAGCGGCTGATCAAGCGCCTTGTCGAGATCGAGGGCAAATGCCGTCATGTGAGCCAGCCTACCGGCGCCGGCCCTTGCCGGCAACCGCGCGAGCGGGCAGCATCGCCGACATGGACGCCCTGCCGATCATGATGGACTGGCTCGCCCCCCAGCTGGGCGCAAAGCCGCTGATCATCGGCCTTGCCGGCGCGCAGGGATCGGGCAAGTCCACGTTGGCGGCAGGGTTGGCGCAGCGGCTGCCGTCATGTGCCGGCCCGCTGCCGGCCGCTGGCGGCGCGGTGCCGGCGGCTGGCGCCATCGCGGCGCCTGTGGCCGTCACGGTTTCGCTCGACGATTTCTACCTGACAAAGGCCCGCCGGCAGGCCCTGGCCGCCCACGTCCACCCGCTGTTCGCCACCCGCGGCGTGCCCGGCACGCATGATCTGCCGCTATTGCTGGACGTGTTGCTGCGCATCCGCTCCGGCCGGCCGGTGAGCCTCCCCGTGTTCGACAAGCTGGCCGACGATCGCCTGCCCCCGCAGCACTGGCGGCACTTCCCCCGGATCGACGTGCTCATCCTGGAAGGCTGGTGCATCGGCGCCCGCCCGCAGCCTGCCGCCCTGCTCGCCGAACCGATCAACGCGCTGGAAGCCACCGAAGACCCGCATGCGATCTGGCGCACCCACGTCAACCAGGCGCTCGCTGGCCCCTACCAACGCGCCTGGGCGATGCTCGATGCGCTGGCCTTCCTCGCCGCCCCCGATTGGGACACCGTCCCCCGCTGGCGCACCCAGCAGGAAGCCGGCCTCACCCGTGCCACCGGCCGGCCGGGCATGGACGCCGCCGCCCTCGCCCGCTTCTGCGCCCACTACGAACGCCTGACCCGCTGGCAACTGGCCAACACACCGCGCCACGCCGGGCTCACCCTGCGGCTGGATGGGCAGCGGCGGATGATCGGCGTCCGCTGAACGGAGAGAAGGAAAAGTGGCCTCCGGCGGCCAGGGTCGCAGACCCTGGACCCGTTTGCTTTCAGGCAGGCTCGATCCCGAACATCATTCAACCGGACAGATACCGAAAGCGGGTTGCCAAGGGCTCAGCCCCTGCCCGCCGAAGGCATCCTGCTTGCCAGCAGCGCGCAACCGGGCAAACATCGCCGCAATGAGGGGAACTGGCGAATGTCACAGGAAATAAATCGGCGGGTGATGCTCGCAGGTGCGGCATCGGCGGCAGCGTTGCCGGTTTCGGCGGCAACGCCAAGCTTGCGGGTGGATGGCGAACGCCTGCGCACCACGCTGGAAGGCCTCAGCCGTTTTGGCCGGCCGGAGGGCGGGACCTTTGCCGATGGGGTGAGCCGCACGGCGTACTCGGATGCCGATATCGGCGGGCGGGCCTATGTGATGGGCCTGATGCGCGAGGCCGGGTTGAACCCGGTGATCGATCCGGCCGGCAACATCATCGGGCGGCGGCCGGGCACAGACGGGTCCGCCAAGCCGATCATCATCGGATCGCATATCGACAGCGTGCGCGCCGGCGGCAATTTTGATGGCGATGTGGGTTCGATGGGCGCGCTGGAAGTGTTGCGTACCCTGGATGATCGCAAGATCAGGACGCGCCACCCGGTCGAACTGGCGATCTGGTCAAACGAGGAAGGCGGCACCGTGGGCAGCACCGCCTTTGCCGGCCGGCTGGAGCCAGGCGCGCTCGACAATCTCTATTACGGCATCAAGCTGCGCGACGGGCTCAAACGCATCGGCGGCGATCCGGAACGCTTGGCCCAGGCGGCGCGGCCGGCGGGATCGATCCACGCCTATCTGGAACTGCACATCGAACAGGGCGGCATTCTGGACCGGGAGCATGTCCCCATCGGCGTGGTGGACGGGATCGTGTGCATCGACCGTTACGACGTGACCATCACCGGTTTCGCCAACCACGCTGGCACCACGCCGATGCCCGGCCGCCGCAACGCGCTGATCGCGGCGGCGCGCCTGATCGAAGCGGTGGACGCCATCGTGAAGCGCGAACCCGGCCGGCAAGTGGGCACGGTGGGGCAACTGGCGGTGTTCCCCAATGCGCCTAACGTCATCCCCGGCCGGGTGGAAATGACGGTGGAATTGCGCGACCTGTCCGCCGACAAGGTCGCCGCGCTGGGCCAGGCCGTGCAGGCCCGCGCCCGCGAGATCGCCGCCGAGACCGGCACGGAGATGAAATTCCACCTGACCGAGCATATCGAGCCGGCGCTGGCCACACCGGCCATCCAGGCCCACATCGAAGCCGCCGCCAGAACCCTCGGCCTGCCCTTCATCCATCTGCCCAGCGGCGCCGGCCACGATGCGCAACTGCTGGCCAAACTCGGCCCGATGGGCATGATCTTCGTGCCCAGCATCGCCGGCATCAGCCATTCGCCGAAGGAGCTTTCGACGTGGAGCGAGTGCGCAAATGGGGCGAATGTGTTGCTGCACACGCTGCTGGCGGTGGATGCGGCGGGGGTGTGAAAGGGCGCCCCTCCTTTCCAAACGATCGTCGCCCCGGACTTGATCCGGGGCCCCGCTGCTTTTCTGCTGCGGGCGGAGACCGCCTCTCCCTCCAAGCTGAGGAAGCGGGGCCCCGGATCAAGTCCGGGGCGACGTTGGGGTAGAGAGCGAACCAAGACGAAAGTGGGTGCAGGGCCTCAGGCCCTGCCCGCCGGAGGCATCCTTCTTGAATACTCAGCCCGCCCCAAACGCCGGCGTGTCCGGCCCGTTGGCGTAGCCGGAGATGAAGGGCTTGATACCGCCTTGCGCCGGATAGACGTGGCGGGGGTGGAGCCCGATGTTGGTGCCGTAGACGTGGATGCTCACCGAGACAGCGTCGGCAATGGCGTTGGAAACCTTGTGGATGTCGCCAACATCAGGCCCGACCAGTTCGACGGCGCCAGGGTGGAGCGTGTGGCGATCGCCGACGGGGCGCGGTGGGGTGGTGCCGTCGGCCAGATAGGCTTGGCTATGTTCGGCGCCGCGCAGCACGCCGACGGCGCCCCAGACGCCGTGGTCGTGGATGGGAGTCGCCTGCCCCGGGCCCCAGACGAAGCTGACGATGCTGAACCGCCCCGCAGGATCGGCGTGGAGCAGATATTGCTGATAATGATCGGGGTGCGGCTGGGCATAGGCGGGCGGTAGCCAATCATCGCGCGCGACCAGGCGGGCCAGCGCGGCGGCAATTGTTTCATGCGCGGCGGGCTGGGCCAGGGCTTGGCGCACCTCCGCGATGAAGCGGGTCAGGGGTTCAGGCGCTGGGGTCATGGCAGGGCGCAGTGTGGCGCAGGGCCGAGCCTGCGTCAAAAGCCGGCTTTCATGTGATGCGTTCGGGTGCCACTCTGCCGGGGAATTGATCAATGGGGGCAGGCATGAAGCGGTTTTTGATGGGCACGGCGGTTGTGGCGCTGGTGGCGGCGCCGGCTCTGGCGCAGGATGCGGCCTATATGCCGGTGAGCATCGATGCCGCGAAGGGCCGCGTGCTGCTCACGGTGCCGGCGCTGGATACGGATATTCTTTACTACGTCAGCCTGGCCAGCGGCGGCGGATCGGTGGAACTGCCGTTTGATCGCGGCACAATGGATAGCAGCCTGATCCACTTCCGCCGCGTGGGCAGCAAGATCCTGGTGGAGGAGCAGAATCTCGCCTTCCGCAGCCTTGCCGGCGATGCCGCGCACAGCCAGGGCGTGAAGGACAGTTTCCCCACCTCCATCATCGCCAGCCTGCCCATCGAGAGCGATGCCGGCGGGAAGATCGTGGTGGATGCGACCGCACTGGTGATGCGCGATGCGGCGGGGGTGGAGGCGATCATGCGCCGGGCCAACCAGGGCGCGTACAAGTTTGATGCTGGCCGTTCGGCGCTGAACGCGGCGCGCACCAAGGCCTATCCGCTGAATACTGAGCTGGAGATTTTCGCCACCTTCACCGCCGACAATCCCGGTGGGCTGGTGCGCGAGGTGGCGCCCTCGCCCGGCCTGGTGACGATGCGGGTGCACCACAGTTTCCTGAAGGCCCCCAGCGGTTACACGCCGCGCGTGGCGGATCCGCGCATCGGGGTTTCCACGCTGAAGTTCAAGGATTTCAGCGCGCCGTTTTCGAACGGCATCGATACCGAGTGGGTGACGCGCTGGCGGCTGGAGAAGAAGGACCCGGGCGCGGCGCTTTCCGAACCGGTGACGCCCATCACCGTCTATTTCGATCCCGCCATCCCGGCGCCGGTGCGCCACGCCATGAAGCAGGGCCTGCTGTGGTGGAACAAGGCCTATGAAGCGGCTGGTTTCCGAAACGCGCTGGTGGCGAAGGACGCGCCGGCGGACATGGATGCGCAGGATATCCGCTATAACTACATGCAGTGGATCAACCGCGATGAGCGCGGCTTTTCATCGGGCGGTTCCTATCGCGATCCGCGCACTGGCGAGATTTTGGGCGCGAAAGTCCGGATGGATTCGCACCGCATCCGCACCGTGGGCAATTATTGGGATGCCTATGCCGGCGGCCTGCCGGGCGATGGCAGCGGCGTGACGGTGGCGGACGGGAGCCTCGTGAACGGCCAGTTCGCCGCCATGCCGCAGGGGCAGCGCGACATGGTGCTGCTGCGCCAGGCGCTGCTGACGGCGCATGAATTTGGCCATGCGCTGGGTTTTGGGCATAATTTTGCCAGCAGCCTGAACAATCGGGCCAGCGTGATGGAGTATCCGACGCCGCGGGTGACGGTGAAGGGCGGCAAGCTGGACCTCTCCGAGAGTTTCCAGAAGGCCATCGGCGCGTATGACACGATGATGGCGCGTTATGCCTATACGCCGCTGAAGGACGAGAAGGCCGAGCTGGACGCGATCATTGCCGACATGCGCAAACAGGGCCTGCTCTATGTGCCCGAAACAGATCCGCGCTGGACCTGGTATGATGATCGCGCCACGCCGGCAGAGGGCCTTGCCGAAGCGCTGGCGGCGCGGCGGATCATGCTGGCCAATTATGGGCCGGAAAGCGTGCTGCTGCCGGGCGAGCCTGTCGGGGAATTGCGCAACCTGCGGCTGTGGATGGCCTATCTCCATCACCGCTATCAGGTTGAATCGGCTGTGAAATATATCGG
>NZ_JAUMBI010000016.1:0-14727 GCF_032115815.1 Sandarakinorhabdus sp. | reverse complement strand
CGGGCTTTATACCGACATCAAGGTGAAGGGCGAACCCGGCCCGGCCACCAGCCCCATCCCGGCCAAGCTGCAGCGCGATACGCTGGCGCTGCTGCTGGAAAGTGTGAAGCCGGCCGAACTGGCGATTCCGGAGAAATTGCTGGCGGAACTGACCCCCGATCCGGGCCGCAACCTGGAGGATCTGTCGGACGATCCGGTGTTCAACCAGTTACAGGCCGCCCGCATTGCCGCCGCGCTGGTGGTGGAGCCCCTGCTCGCCCCCGACCGTGCGGCGCGGTTGGTGAGCCTGCAGGCGCGCGGCGCGGATGGCGTGACGCTGCCCGAACTGATCAACGCGCTGATGGCGGCGAGCTGGAACGCAAAGGGTGGCGATGCGGCCCTGCTGCGCGTGGTGCAGAAGACGGTGCTGGATGGCCTGATGATCCTGGGCGCGTCGTCCACCACCGCGCCGGAAGCCCGCGCGCTGGCGTTGCAGACGCTTGGTGATCTGGCCAAGACCCTGCCGGCGAAGGGCGGCGATGCACTGGGCGCGGCGTTCAACAAGCAGACGGCGGCCGACATCACTGCCTATCTCGCCGATCCGACCGGCAAGGCGCCGAAATCGGTTGGCGTGCCGTGGGGCAAGGGCCCGCGCAGCCGCAACCCGCTGCCGCCCGGCCCACCCCTGTGACGCCGCCTTTGTAAGCCAGCCGGCCATGGCCCGTTACGACAGCATAGGCATCAACTATGCCGATCTGCGCATTCCCGATGCACGGATTGCCGCTGCCATCGCGCAGGCGCTGGGGCCGGCGCGCTCCATCATCAATGTCGGGGCCGGCACCGGATCCTATGAGCCGACTGACCGCGAGGTCACCGCCGTCGAGCCGTCAATCGAAATGATCCGCAAGCGCCGCCACCCGGCGGCGGCCGTGGTGCAGGCCAGCGCCGATGCGCTGCCGTTTGACGACAACGCGTTTGATGCGGCCATGGCGATCCTGACCATCCATCATTGGCCCGACAAGCAAGCCGGCCTTCGCGAGGTGCGGCGGGTGACGCAGGGGCGCATCGTGCTGCTCACCTTCGATCCGGCGCAGCGGCCGTGGCTGACCGATTATCTGCCCGAATTGGCCCGACTGGACGATGCCCAGATGCCGGCCATGGCGGACTATGCGCGCTGGCTGGGACCCGTCCGCATCGAGCCGCTGCTGGTGCCGCACGATTGCACGGATGGTTTTCTCTATGCGTACTGGCGGCGGCCGGAAGCCTATCTCGATGCGCGCATCCGGTCGGGCAGCTCGTCATTCTGGGCGCTGCCGGGATTGGAGGATGGCCTGGCCCGGCTGGCCGACGATCTGAGTTCAGGCGCGTGGGAAGAGCGCTATGGCGAACTGAGACACCAGCCGGCCTATGATGCCGGCTACCGCCTCGTCATCGCAGACTGACGGGCATCGTTCGCGCGATTCAACGCTCCGCACCGCCATAGTGCAGGGCGTTGAACAGGAACTTGAACGTGCCATAGGCCTGGGCGCGTTGCACGATTTCGGGGCCCATCACGAACAGCTTGCCGCGGCCAACGTCGATGTCGGCCACTGCAATGGTTCCGGCCAGTTGCTCCTCGCCCACGGCCCAGCCGCTGCGCAGCAGGGATCGGCCCTGGAACCACGAAACCGGCGTTGCCGTGCCTCCGCCCCTGGCGGGCACGAAGGTGGGCGAGCGATTGAAGAAAATGTCCACCTGCGCCGGCAGACCATAGGCCAGCGGCTGGCGGTGATCGACTTGCGCGCGCAGCACCGATCCGGGGATGAAAAATTCCTTGGTATCCAGCGGCCGGGCTTCGCCATTCTCGATCCGGCTTTGCGCCAGCGCCAGTGGCGCGCCGAACAGTTCGGCAAAGCGCGCCGAGCCGCCAATGGCGACCACGGCACCGCCATTGCGCAGGAATTCGCCAATGGCGGGCGTCGTCTTGGGATCGGTGAGATGGCCGGTCATCGCCTTCACCTCGGCCGGCGTGTCTTCCGGCTTGGGCTGTGGCGACGGGCGTTCATTGCCCCACGCGCCCTTGGCCGGCAGCGCGCCATCGGCAAACAGCAGCACATCGAAATTGCGCTTCAGGCTGCCGGCCTCGATGCGCTGCGGATAGAGGAGTTCGAATGGGAACTCATATTGTTCCAGCAGCCAGCGGGTCCAGCCGGCGGTCATCAGCCCGCCATAATGATCCACCAGCCCCAGCCGCACCGGCCGCAACTTGATAGTTGGCGAGGTCGGCGCCTTGGCAACGGCATGCGCGACCAACCCGAGTTCGACCACCGCCTTGCTGACAATGCCAGCAGCAGCGGATGATGCCGGCACCCAGATGGCACCGGGCGCCAGCGTGTCGTTGCCCAGCGTCACCGCTTCCTTCACCCAGGCCGGCTTGGCCCCGGCCTTCAGCAGCCGGTTGGTGAGGATGGCGCTGTTGTTGGTTTCGTGGCCGATCAGCCAGCCGGCATTGCCATTGCCGGTGATGCGGCCTGCGGGGGGCTGCATCAGATCGTTCACGGCGGTGAAATTGCCGGGCACATCATCCAGCACGCGATCAAAGGCCACGCCCATCTGATAGGCCAGCGTATAGCCGGCCACATCATAGGGCGCCGTGGGTGCGCCGCCCGGATAGGGCACATCGTTGGGATGGTCCTGCGGTTCGAACATGTCGAGCACATGCGGGCGATAGGCCTGCGCGGTGCGCACCACGAAGCTGCCGGCCGGATAGGTCTTGCCGGCGGCGGTAAACGGCGCGGTGGCGCGTTCCACCTCCACGCCGTTCTTGATCAGGGCGTTCAGGAAGGTGACGGCGGTGGGCAGATCGCGCTGGCCCGCAGGGATGATGTAGGCGCGCGGATCGCGATCTTCGGGCGCCTGCAGGATGCTGGCGTAAAGCTTGGGATCAACCTTCTTGGGGCCGCCGGGGCGCGGCCGGCCTGCGCCATCGGTGCCGTCTTCCTTGAGCGGAGCGGCATTGGCCAGGCGTTCGACCTTCGATGGCGTTACCGTCCAACTGTCGCGGCTGCCCTTTTCGATGCTGTTGGCGCCCATGCGCCAGATGTTGAACAACAGCCGTTCACGGTTGCGCGAGGCATAATCGATCACGGCGCGGTTGAGCGTCCACTGATAGTCCAGCGTGTTCTGCAGCGTCCACGGCCGCGGGCTGATCGGCAGCATTTCGTCACCACGCGGCAATTGCGTGGCCGGGACCAAGGGGATGGTGGTGGGGGTCGGGCCGCCGATGATTTCCGTCAACAGGCCGATGCTGTTGTGGAAATAGGCAACGCTGCGTTCCATGCCGTTGTGCCAGGTGGAATAGCGCGCCGCACTGCGCATGCCGGAACCGGCCTTGCCTTCGGCGATCAGCCGCGAGTGCATCGCCGAACCCACCTCGTTCAGCGACGTCATCACGATGGGATCATAGTTGAAATTGAACGGGTCGCGGAACGGCGGCACGAACACCACCATGCCTTCCGGGCCAGTTTGATGCTGGTTGTAGACGATCTGCGGATACCACTGCCGGAACAGCACCCGGTTCACATTCTCCGTCTCCGGCATCTGCACCATGTAGCTGTCACGATTATTGTCGTGGCCAACATATTTCTGGTAAAGCCTTGGTATCGTGCCGAATTCCCGCTTTTTCGGGTCTGCGTGGCGCATGTACCAGTTGCTCACCAGCTCCATGCCATCGGGATTGTCGTGGCCGAACAGGATGATGCAGTCGTCCAGCATGCGCAGGGTTTCGGCATCGTTCTGGGTCAGCATGCGGTGCAGCACCTGGATCTGCCCCTGCGAAGTGACGGTTTCGGTGGCGTGCAGCCCGGCATCGATCCACACGATCGCCTTGCCCTGCGCCGCCAGCGCCCGGGCCTGCGCTTCGTCCACCCCGCGCGCCTTGGCCAGCCGCTGGGCAATGGTGCGATAGTCTTCCAGCTTCGCCAGATTGGCCGGGGTGGAGACGATCGCCACCCACATGGTGCGGCCTTCGGCGGACTTGCCGATATCGACCAGTTTCATGCGGTCTGTCTCGGTCGCCAGCTTCTTCAGATAGCTCTCGTACTCGGTATAATTGGCGAGGTAATAATCCGTGCCGGGTGGCTGCTTGAAAAAATCCTTTGGCGCGGTCTGCGCGAAGCTGGCGGCCGGCTGGGCCAGCAACGCGGCCGAAACCAGAAGCCAAGGCGATTTCATCATCTTCACTCTCCCCAAACGCCATGGTGGGTGCCGCTGTGGCGCTCAAACGTCAAGGGCCGGCACCTTGCGGCACCGGCCCTTCCCGTTTGCGCTCACCAAAGGCTCACTTCACCTTGGCGAAATCCTCGTAATTGATGCCCAGCTGTTCCAGGTAGCTCTTGTACTTGGCCGGGTCGTAATAGAATTTCTCCAACTGCGGGCGCATCTTGCCCATGATGTCGGCGTTCAGCCAGATCGCCGGCTTGTCCTCCGGCGTGAGCAGCGGGTCATACTTGTCGGACTTGAATTGCACGTCCTGCTGATAGGCCTTGGCATCGGCAATGATCTTGGGCGTGGTGGCCAGATCGAGGATGGTCATGGCGACAGCCTTGGCCGCCACCACCACGCCCTTGTGGGCAATGGGCGTGGCCATGGCGATGGCCGATTGGCGATTGTGGCCAATGGCGTTGGGGATGTTGGACGGGAAACGGATGGTGACGGTGGGCACCGTCCACATGATGTCGCCGATGTCGTCCGAACCGCCGCCCATCGAAACGCCGCGCAGATCGGGCGTCGAAAGCGGCGCCAGCGTCGTGGAGAGCGGCTCCACCTTCTGGCCGTTGGCCTGCTGCATGGCCTTGGCAAAACCCTGGTCCGCCTCGCTCCAGCTTGGCAGGCCAACCGTCTTGATGTTGGCATAGAGCGCTTCGGCCAGCGGCTTGTTGCCATAGTTGGGCGCGGCATAGCCCAGGGTGCGCTTGGTGACGCTGGTATCGGTGGCCATGGCGGCGGCATCGGCGATGCGGTTGCCGATTTCATACAGGCCGCGGATCTTGGCGAAGCTGCCTTCGCGGAAATAATACCAGACGCTGGCCTTTTCCGGCACGATGTTGGGCTGGCCGCCGCCTTCGGTGATCACATAATGGCTGCGCTGCGTGACGGGCAGATGTTCGCGCCGCATGTTCCAGCCGATGTTCATCAGTTCAACCGCATCAAGCGCGCTGCGGCCGTCCCACGGCTGACCGGCGGCGTGGGCGGTCTTGCCCTTGAACGTGTATTCCACGCTGACCATGCCGTTGTTGCCGGCCGGGCCCCAGCTCACGCCGAAATCGCGGCCAACGTGGGCGAAGATCGACGCGTCCACATCCTTGAACATGCCGGCGCGCACATAATAGGCCTTGGTGGCGAGCAGTTCTTCGGCAACGCCGGGCCACAGCATCAGCGTGCCCTTGATGCCGTTCTTTTCCATCACCTGCTTGGCGGCGATGGCGGCAACGATCATCATCGGCATGCCGCTGTTGTGGCCTTCGCCGTGGCCGGGGGCGCCTTCCACCATCGGCTTCATCTGCACGACGCCGGGATACTGCGACAGGCCGAGCAGGCCATCGATATCACTGCCCAGCGCGATCTTGGGGCCGGGGCCGTTGCTCCACGTGGCGGTGAAGGCGGTGGGGATGCCGGCGGCGCCGCGCACAACGGTGAAGCCGTTCTTTTCGAGGATCGCGGTCAGATATTCGCTGGTCTTGTGCTCCTGGAAACCGGGTTCGGCATAGCTGAACACCATGTCCACCATTTCCTGCGCCAGCTTGGTCTGGGCGTCGACCAGTTCGGCGCTCAGCTTCTTCTGGGCCGGCGTGGCCAGCGCCAGCGCCGGGCTGGCCATCACACTTGCCGCCAGCATTGCGGCGATCATCTTGGCAGTCTTCATCGTCAAAGCCCCCCTGTTGGCTTATCAATATTCGAAACGCACGCCCATGCGGTACACGCGGCCGAGCACATCATACAAGTTGCGGTTTGTCATGGGATAGGCCGGCGTGTTGTTGCCGGTCGGGCCATTGCCCACCAGCACCGGATCGCTGTTCAGCAGGTTGCGCACGTACAGGAACAGATCGACCTTGGATCCGCCCAGCTTCACCTTCTTGGTGATCGAGGCATCGACATACCATTGGCCGGCGATCTGGTTGTTGTTGATGGTGCGGGCCTGCGGCGTGGACGCCGGGCAGCCGGTGGTGCATTCGATGAAATTGTTATCATACACCCCGCCCGAGAAGCCGCGGCCAACCAGGTTGAAGCTCCAGCTGTCGATCTCGTAATTGGCGGTCAGGCGGTAATTCCACGACGGCGTGGCATCGCCGCCGCCGGCATTCTGGCCAGCCAGGTCGCGGGCCACGTCGATGCCGTTATCGATGATGTTGTCGATATAATGGCTGGCAAGCGCGCGCAGCGTCGCCTTGCCGCCGCCCAGATCAAAGCGGTAGCTGGCTTCCAGATCGATCCCGCGCACCTTCACCGAAGCGAAGTTGAACGGCACCAGCTTGATCGAGGTGATCGGGCTGGCAGGGCCGGGGGTGCCGTTAAACGTGATGAACTGGCACAGATCCTGGCGGTTCTGTTCAAGGCACAGGGTGGTGGTGGTTTGTGCACTGATGTTGGAAATGGCGCCCGAAAGATCAATGTCGAAATAGTCCACCGACGCCGCGAAGCCGGGCAGGAAGCTGGGCGTGAACACGCCGCCGATGCCCCAGGTCAACGCCACTTCCGGCTGCAGCGTGGAGTTGCCGGTAATCTGCTCGAGGAACTGATCGGTGCGCTGGGCGCCGCCGGGCTGCAGCACGTTCACCGTGTTGGTGCGGGCGGTGCCGGGGGCGAACAGTTCGTTCAGGTTGGGCGCGCGGATATCGCGGCTGCGCACGACGCGCAGTTTGAAATCATCGATCACCTGCCAGGTGGCGCCAGCCTTCCAGGTGGTGACGCTGCCGGAGGTGGAATAATCGGTGACGCGGATGGCGCCGTTGAAATCCAGGCCCTTGGCCAGCGGCACCACGGTTTCGACGAAGGCTTCCTTCACGTCATAGGCGCCCTTGGTGACGAGGTAGTTGCCGTACAGCCAGCCGGAGTTGAACTGCGGATCGACAGAGCCATCCACACGTTCCCGGCGATACTCACCGCCAAAGGCGAAGCTGACCGGGCCGGCCCAGGTGTCGAACAGTTCGTTGGTGGAGATATTGAGGGCCGCAACGTCCTGACGCAGCGACTGGAAGCGCTGCGGCTGCAGGCCGTTGTTGAACACATAATCGATCGCGGCCTGCGTCACGCCGCCGATGCCGATGCGGTTCAAGGGCACGCAGCCGTTGGTCGGGGCGGTCAGGGTCGAACGGCAGACGATGGTGCCGGCCGCGATGCCGGCGGCATTGCCGGCGGGGGCGCGCACCGCATCCTGCGCGAGGGTGACCCGGCTGTTGAGCCAGGTGTTGGTGAGCAGTTCGTTGGTCTTGGCGATACCGACCTGATAATAAGCCGCGTACTTCCAGTTGCCCTTGCCCAGTTCGAATTCGCCATCGGCGCCGGCGACAAAGCGATAGACTTCGCGGGTGTTGTTCGAGCCCGCTGCCGGGAAGCCGGCATTGCTGGTGCCGATCGAGATGTTGGTCAGGCCGCGCGCGGTCATATCGGTGACAAGCGCGGTGGGCAGGAAGGCGTTGTCACGCTGGATGGTGATGCCGGTGGACGGCGTCTGCTGGTAGAAGCTGCGGCCGTTGTAGCCGGAATAGCTGTACTGCACGAAGGGCACAAAGGCGCGGGACACTTCGAAGCTGGCGCGGCCAAAGACGTTGCCGCGCTCTTCATCGGGCGACAGGCTGTTGCTGTTCCAATGGCCTTCGCGGCTGACCCGGAAATCGCCACCCACCATCCACTGACCACGCGTGGCACCATAGGTGAACTGGTTCAGGCTGGCCTGGCCATTGCTGATCTGGCCGAAATAGGTGCCGCGCAGCGGGCCGGAATTGATGATGCCGCCGGGCGTGAACTGATAGGTGCCGATGCCGCTGGCCACCAGGCGTTCGGGCTGGCCGTTGCCGGCGACGAAAGCCGGATTGTCGATCTGGAAGAAGCCGCTTTCCTGCCACGGGCGATCATAGGTATCGACGCCCTTCTGGGTGAAATAATCGCCGGCCAGCAGCACCTTGCCGCGGCCATCGGCGAAATCGAAGCCGCTGGTGATGCGGAACGTGTGGTTGGGCGTGTCACCATAATCGGTGATGCCGAATTCATACTCGGCGCGGAAACCCTTGAAATCGCGGTTGAGCGCGAAGTTGATCACGCCGGCAACAGCATCGGATCCATAGGCCGACGACGCACCGCCGGTGACGACTTCAACGCCCTTGATCAGGCCCTGCGGCACGGTTTGCGTATCGACGAGACCCACAGGCGAGGAGGCGACCGAGCGTTGCCCGTCGATCAGCACCAGCGTGCGCGCAGCGCCGAGGTTGCGCAGATTGACGGTGGCGATGCCGGCCTGGCCGTTGGACAGCGAGCCCGAGTTGGTGGACGAGCTTTGCGAACCACGCACCGATGGCAGCGTGTTCACATAATCGCCGATATTGGCCTGCGGTTCGGCCTTGAGTTCGGCTTCGGTGACGACAGAGACGGGCGTGGGCGCGTCATAGCCGGTGCGGGCGATGCGGGAACCGGTAACGGTGATGACGCTGGTTTCAGCCTCTTCGGCGGCCGGTTCGGCCTGCGCAGTTGCGGCGGGGGCCGCTTGGGCCAAGGCGGCCGACGGCATCAAGGCGCCAAGTGCTGCGGCCAGCGAGGCGCCGCCCAGCAGAGCCATGCGGCGGACGTCGGCAACAGCGCGGTTCTTCGTCGTCATCAATCAGACCCCCATTATGGCCCGGCACAACCGGGTGAAACTTGCCTTCCCTGTCAGTTTCGGGATCGGGCCGGAGCGCGTTCACGCGCCTTGCACCCGATTCCCCCTGACGATGGCGATGACAGATGCATGACAGCGCGCCGTACGGCGTTACGTCTTTTGGCGTAGGGAGCAGTGGGAGCGCCTGCCGCAGGTGCGGCAACAGCGCGCAGGGACGTCAACTTCCCGGCAGCGCGATTGGCTTTTCCGCGTCGTGCGCACCGAAATTCAGGCTACGGGTGATGCCGGCGCGGCGGATATTGACCTGGGTGGCGTGATCGTCCCACGTCTCGCCGAACAGCGCACCGCTGATCAGCAGTTGCTTCGGCTTGCCCTTCAAGCGGCCGATATAGCGCAGTTGCACCATATCGCCGTCGAGCCGCTGCCCGGCGGGGCTGAGCGCCACACCGCGGATGCGGAAACGCTGGCCCACATAGGCGACCAGCGCCCTGAACGCGTCGGCATCATCCAGGCTGGGCTGCGCATCGGGCGCGATATCGACCAGCGCCGGTTCGACATCATGGGCCTGCAGGTGGTGGGTGACGACAACAGCGCCGGACTTGGCGTCAATCTCCACCACCGCCAGGCTGGCGTGGCCGCGGTGCGCAAGTGCCGGGGCCGCAAGCCCCAGCACCAGCAGCAGCGCGGCCAGCCGCCTCACTTCTCGTCCTTGTCCTTGTCCTTCTTCTCGTCCTTTTTCACGGCGCGCGTCTTGATGCTGTCCGGCGACACTTCGAGTTCGCTGTCGGCCATGCGGTTGTCGCCGCCGGCCGGATCGTCGCGCACCTTCAGCACGGTGGGTTCGATGCGGCGCGGATAGGCGTTGTTGCTGCGATCGGCGTCGGCGGTTTCCCACAACGGATCGATCTCGGCAGCCTTCAGTTTCTTCGGTGTCACATGCTGCCACGTCACCGCCTTGGCGTTGTAGCGCCAGACCTCGGCCGGGATGCGGACGGTTTCGGTCGAGCCATCCTCATAATCCAGCTTCAGGATCACCGGCATCACCAGGCCACCGATGTTGCGGAAGCTGAAGTGATAGAAATTGTCCTTGAACGCCAGGGCGGCAGCCTGTTCCGGCTCCAGCTTCTTCAGCGTGGCCTCGTAATCCTTGCGGTCCTTGGCGGTCACGGTGAAGCGATCGGTTTCATCATAGAAATCGCGCGTTTTCGGATCACGATCGATCATCGGCGCTTCGGTGTTGCGCACCGCGGTGAGCGGGGTCGGCGCGGTCTTGTCGCGGTCCTTCGCCCACGCCTTTTCCACTTCCGGATTGCGGGTGTCGAGCCGGGCCTGCACCACCTTGTCGAGGCTGATGTCAACATGATCGGTGGTGTAGAACCAGCCGCGCCAGAACCAATCGAGATCGACTCCGCTCGCTTCTTCCATGGTGCGGAAGAAATCGTAAGGAGTCGGCCGCTTGAAGCGCCAGCGACGGCTATATTCCTTGAAGGCGAAATCGAACAATTCGCGGCCCAGGATGGTCTCGCGCAGGATCACCAGCGCGGTGGCGGGCTTGGAATAGCCGTTGTTGCCGAACTGCAGCAGGCTGTCGCTGTGCGTCATCAACGGCACCTGATCGCGACTGATCATGTACTCGGTGATGTCACGCGGTTCGCCGCGGCCACGGGTCTTCACCGGGTCCCAGCGCTTTTCGGCTTCGAACTGCAGGAAGCTGTTGATGCCCTCGTCCATCCAGGTCCACTGGCGCTCGTCGCTGTTGACGCTCATCGGGAACCAGATGTGGCCGACTTCGTGGATAACCACGCCGATCAGGCCATATTTGGCACGCTCGGTATAGGTGAGCTGGCCGGTTTTCTTGTCCTTCACCGGGCGCGGGCCGTTGAAGGTCATCATCGGATATTCCATCCCGCCCACCGGGCCGTTGATGCTCTGCGCGGTGGGATAGGGATAGGGGAAAGAGAAATCGCTGTAGACGTCGATGGTGTGAGCGATCGACTTGGTGGAATAGGCATCCCACAGCGGCCGGGCTTCCTTGGGATAGAAGCTCATCGCCATCACCAACGGCACGGCGGCATCGTCCTGTTTGACGCCCATCGCGTCCCACACGAACTTGCGCGACGAGGCAAAGGCGAAATCGCGGACATTCTTCGCGGTGAAGCGCCAGGTGCGGCTGCCACTGGCCTTGCCCTTTTCGGCAGCCAGCGCTTCGTCAGGGGTGACGATATAAACCGGTTCCTTGGCAGTGCGGGCCTGGCTCAGGCGAGCGCGCTGGGCAGCCGACAGGATATCCGGGTTGGCCAGTTCGCCGGTCGCCGAGACGACGTGATCGGCCGGCACGGTGAGGCTGACATCATAATCGCCGAATTCCAGCGTGAATTCGCCGCCGCCAACGAAGGCCTTGTTGTGCCAGCCTTCATAATCGGAATAGACCGCCGCGCGCGGGAACCATTGCGCGCCAAGGAAGATGCAATTGCCATCCTGATCCGGCTTGGTGAAGCATTCATAGCCCGAACGGCCACCCACCACGCGGGTTTCCGGCATCGGCAGGGTGAAATCGATCTTCACCGTCACCACGCCGCCGCTGGCCAGCGCTGCGGCCAAATCGATGCGCAGCAGCGTATCGACCACGGTGAACTTCAGCGCGCGGCCCGAAGCGTCGGTGACCTTCAGATTGTTGAAGCCGCCTTCCCATTCCTTGTAGCGCATGGCCTTGCGCACATCGGTCATGCTGATCTGGCCGCCGGGGGAAACGGTTTCGGCGCGCTCTGCAATGTGATCGCGCTTGTAATTCTGATCGAGCAGCAGCCACAGATACTTCAGCGCATCCGGGCTGTTGTTGCGATAGGTGACGGTCTCGCTGGCGCTGATGGTGCGGGTGGCTTCATCCAGCCGGGCGGTGATGCGGTAATCCACCTTCTGCTGCCAGTAACGATGGCCCGGCGCGCCGGCGGCGTTGCGGGTGTCGGTGGGGGTCGGCCAATCTTCGCCTTCCAGCTGGCGGAACTTGTCGACGAAATCACCCTTGGTCTGGACGATCGGGCTGGCATGGCCTGCCACACCGATCAGGGCCAGCATCGCCCCCGCCACCACACGAGCCAACATGCGCATCCCGCCACCCTTCATCTCAGCATCCGGCCTCCCGCCGGAAAGGCTGCCCATTGCCGTGTGCGCACCGGCTTGGCAAGCCACCCTCGCGACCGCAGGCGGCAGACTGCGGCATTTGCCCACCGTCAGCCGCGTTGCCGCCAGCCCGCGAATGTGACAATGTGTCGTGACTGAGTCGATGGGAGGGGTTTTCCATGCGTCTGATCGCCGTTGTTGCCGCCGCTGCCGCCCTGTCCGTGGCCGGCCCTGCTGTCGCCTGCGCCTTTGATGGCATGCCGGGTTACAGCCACTATGCCCCCGATGGCACCGATCCCTATGCCGGCGCCTATGCCGAGGCCGCCGCCCGCATTGCCGAGCAGCGCCGCCAGGAAGCCATTGAAACCGCACGCCTTGCCATGCTGAAGCGGCTGGGCATGAAGGATGATGTCGCCACTGCGCAGGCTGCTACCGGCGCGGTTGCTGTGGCCAATGTCCAGCCCTGACACGCTGACCCGTTCGAAGACCGCGCAAGGGCCCCTGGTGGAAGCCAGGGGCCTTTCGCATGCCCGTGATGGCCGCACGGTGATGGCCATCGGCGATTGGCAGCTGCAGCCCGGCGCCCACGCCCTGCTGCTGGGGCCATCGGGTTCGGGCAAGACCACCTTCATCAACATCGTCACCGGCCTGCTCACCCCCAGCCATGGCGCGATCAGTGTTGCTGGCGAGGTGATGAGCGCCCTGCCCCCGGCAGCCCGAGATGCCTTGCGCCGCCGCACCATCGGGCTGGTGTTCCAGACGCTGCGGCTGATCCCGGCCTTGAGCGTGACCGACAATCTGGCCCTGGCCCAGCAACTGGCGCTGGGCCATGTTGACCGCGCTGCCATTGCCGGCATGATCGATCGGGTTGGCCTTGCCCACCGTGCCGCCGCCCGGCCACGCCAGCTATCGCAGGGCGAAGGCCAGCGCGCCGCCATCGCCCGCGCGCTGATCACGCGGCCGCGGCTGGTGGTTGCTGATGAGCCAACCAGTGCGCTGGATGATGCCAACGCCGCGCGCATGATCGATCTGATGTTCGACGTGGCCGATGCCACCAGCGCCACGTTGCTGGTTGCCACCCACGATGGCCGCATCGCGCACCGTTTTGCCAACCGGCTCAATCTGATGGCGCCGGTGGCGGCATGATCGGGCTGAGCCTTGCCTATCTCAGGGATCGCGGCCTCAACACCGCGCTCAACATCCTGCTGCTGGCCTTGAGCGTTGCCAGCCTCGTCATCCTGCTGCTCTTTTCCAGCCAGTTGGAAAACCGCTTCGACAAGGATGCGCAAGGCATCGACATGGTGGTCGGCGCCAAGGGCTCGCCGCTGCAGCTTATCCTGTCGTCGGTCTATCATGTCGATATCCCCACCGGGAATGTGCCGCTGGACACAGTGGTGCTGCTGCGCCGCCAGCTGGGCGTCGCCGAAGCCATCCCGCTTGCGCTGGGCGACAGTTTCCGCTCGTTCCGGATCGTCGGCACCGAACCGGCCTATCCGGCGCTGCTGGGGGCCAGCCTTGCCGATGGCCGCATGTTTGCCGCGAAGATGGAAGCGGTGATCGGTGCCGATGTGGCGGCCCGCACCGGCGCGAATCTGGGCCAGCGCTTCGTGGGCGGCCACGGCATGAGCAGTGGTGACGATGGGCCGAAGCACGAGGAAACGCCGTTCATCGTGGTGGGCCGCCTGAAGCCGACCGGCACGGTGATCGACCGGCTGATCCTGACCCGCGTTGAAAGCGTGTGGGGCGTGCATGGCATCGAGGATCCCGGCGAAGACCATCACGCAGACCATCATGGGGGCGAGAGCGAAGAGGCGCATGCCGAGCATGCCGGTGCCGCAGAGGTGACAGCCGTGCTGGTGCGCTTCGGATCGCCGATTGCGGCGGTGCGCCTGCCCGGTTTCATCAACCGCCAGACCAATCTGCAGGCCGCCGTGCCCGCCGTGGAAGTCTCCCGCCTGTTGGCGCTGGTCGGCGTCGGGCTGGACGCGGTGCGCGCCTTTGCCGTGCTGCTGATGCTCACCGCCGGGCTGTCCATCTTCGTGGCGCTGCTCACCGCGCTGAAGGAGCGGGAGGGCGACATGGCCATGCTGCGGGTGATCGGCGCCAGCCGCGCAGCGATCATCGGCCAGGTGGCCAGCGAGGGGCTGATATTGGCCAGTGCCGGTGCCACGTTGGGTCTGCTGCTCGGCCATGGCGTGATCGGGATGGCGGCGGCCAGCATCGAACAATTGCGCGCGCTGGGCTTGAACGCCTTCGCCTTCCACCCCGGTGAAGCGCTGATTGTCGCCGCCGCACTGGGGATCGGATTGATTGCCGCCTTGATTCCAGCCTTGCGTGTGCTCAAGACTGATATTGCCGAAACGCTGGCAAATGCCCGATAGGAGGGACCAATGCTCGCCCGTGTTGTCATCACCGCTGTCCTCATGCTCGCTGCTCCGGCGGCGCTCGCGCAAACCGCGCTGAAGCCATCGGAATCGATCTGGAAACCGGCCCCCACTCCGCCCGGCGGCGTGCCATGGGCTGTGCTGGAAGCCGCCAAGGAAGATCCCGCCGCTGCCAAGGCCGGCGCGGTGAAGCCGGTCTATCCCGCCACGGTGAAATCGCTGGCCGGCAAGCGGGTGAAGATCAACGGTTACATGCTGCCGCTCGGCAAAGGCGCCAGCCAGAGCCATTTCGTGCTGCTGGCCTATCCGCCCGATTGCCCCTTCCACCTCAATCCCGGCCCGCAGCAGTTCATCGAGGTGAAGGTCTCCAGCGCGGTGCCGATGAATTATGATGTG
>NZ_JAUMBI010000015.1:0-7383 GCF_032115815.1 Sandarakinorhabdus sp. | reverse complement strand
GCAGGGCTGGCCGGGCTGACGCTGCTGGGCGCGCTGGCGGGCTGGTTCGTCACCGCGCCGCAGCCGCTCACCGAGTCTGAACGGGCGCAGCGTCCGGGCGATCCCGCCCGCGGCGCCCGCCTGTTCCGTGTCGGCGGCTGCGCGAGTTGCCACGCCGCCAAGGGCGCCAAGGGGCCTGACCGCATGCGCTTGGGCGGCGGCGCGGTGCTGTCCACGCCGTTCGGGGACTTCCAGCCGCCCAACATCTCGCCGGGCCCCGATGGCATCGGCAGCTGGAGCCTGGCCAATTTCGACAACGCCATGCGCCGCGGCATCAGCCCGGATGGCCGCCATTATTATCCGGCCTTCCCCTACACCAGCTATGCCAGGATGACGCCCGGCGACATCGCCGATCTGTTTGCCTATCTCACCCGTCTGCCCGCCGTTGCCGGCAAGCCCGCTGCGGGTGATATCCCCTTCCCGTTCAACATCAGGCGCGGCATCGGCCTGTGGAAGCGGTTCTATCTCGATCCTGCGCCCATCGTGGCCCTGCCCGCCAATACACCGGCAGCGGTACGGGCCGGCCAGTATCTGGTCGAAGGGCCGGGCCATTGCGGCGAATGCCACAGCCCGCGGGACCAGTTTGGCGGCCTTGATCGCACCGGCTGGCTGGGCGGCGCACCTGATCCTGAAGGGAAAGGTCGCATCCCGAACATCACGCCCGGCAAGCTGGCGTGGAGCGCGGCTGAAATCGCCGACTATCTGAAGACCGGTTTCACCCCCGACTATGACAGCGTGGGCGGCACCATGGTGGAGGTTCAAGCCAACATGGCGGAATTGCCGGATGAAGATCGCGCCGCCATTGCCGCCTATCTGAAGGCCGTGCCAACAGTGAAACCGTGACAAATTTGGTCGTTGCTCAAATTCGCGCGGTGGGCCACTTGGCCAGCGGCTGTCTTGTCTCTATATGGCACCGTTGAGAGGGGCGATGGCCGGCCTTTTCACGACAGGCCAGAATGTAAGGAATTACGTGAATGCAGACGCTTGGTCTGGGGGCAAGCCGTCCCGCCCGCTCCGTTTTTGCCGCCGCTCTGGGCTGCGTGTCGCTGCTCGGCCTGTCGCCAGCCGCCGCTGAAACACTGCAGGGCGCGCTGGCCAAGGCCTATCAGACCAACCCGACGCTGAACGCCGCCCGCGCCAACCAGATGGCGACCGATGAAAATGTGCCGATCCAGCGCGCCGCCGGCCTGCCTGCGGCCACCGTCAATTCCACCTTCAACGAAAACGTACTGATCCCCGGCGGCCAGTTCATCATCATCCCGCGCTCCATGCAGACGCAGGGCCAGCTCACCGTGCCAATCTATCAGGGTGGGCTGGTCAAGAACGGGATCAAGGCCGCCGATGCGCGTGTCGCCGCCGGCGAGGAAACGCTGCGCGCCACCGAAGCCAGCGTGTTCAGCCAGGTTGTCGCCGCCTATAACGACGTGCTGCGCGACACCCAGATCGTTGAGCTCAACCGCAACAACGTGAAGAATCTCGAAGTCAATCTGCGTGCCACGCAGGACCGGTTCGAAGTGGGCGATCTCACCCGCACCGATGTCGCCCAGTCCGAAGCGCGGCTTTCCCAGGCCCGCGCCGATCTGCGGAACGCTGAAGCCAATCTGATCGGCTCCAAGGAACGCTACATCCAGCAGGTGGGCGAAGTGCCGGCCGATCTGTCGCAGCCGCCGCCCCTGCCCGGCCTGCCGGCCGATGTTGGTGAAGCAGTGGAAATCGCCATCAAGGAAAATCCCGATATCGCCGCCGCAACGAAAAACAGCGAAGCCGCCGGCTTTGACGTGAAGGCCGCTCGCGCGGGCCGGCTGCCCACCCTGTCCGGCTTCGGCACGGTCAGCCGCAATGACAATTTCGGCGGCGCCATCGTGCCGCCTGGCTTCCCTGCACAGCCTTCGTCGCAAACTTCGGCCGTGATCGGCGCCCGCATGGCACTGCCGATCTATCAGGGTGGCCGGCCTTCGGCACAGATCCGCCAGTCCCAGGCCCGCAAGACGGCCGCGATGGAAAACCAGATCGGCACCGAACGCGGCGTCGTCCAACAGGTACGCTCGGCCTTTGCCAGCTGGAAGGCCAGCCTTGACGTGATCAAGTCAGCCGAAGCCGCGATCGCCGCCAACAGCCTCTCCCTTGAAGGCGTGCGCGCCGAAAATGGCGTGGGCAACCGCACCATCATCGAAGTGCTGAACGCCGAACAGGAACTGATCAACACCCGCGTGCAGTTGGCCACGGCCCGCCGCAACGCCTATGTTGCCGGCTTCACGCTGCTCGCCGCAATGGGCAATGCCGAAGCCCGCGATCTCGATCTGCAGGGCATCACCCTCTACAATGCCAAGGACAATTATCGCCACGCCAAGGGCCAGTTCCTGGATTGGACCGGCCGCGACGCCCCGATGATCCGTTCCACCCGCACGGTGACCACCCCGGCCCAGGATGCCGCCATCATCGCCGGTGAAGACGCCAGCGTGGTCGCGCCGAAGTAAACCGGGCTGCGTTACGGCATTGGGGCCAGCCGGGGCTTCAGCCAATCCACCCAGCGCCGCCACACGTCGCGGGAGCGGATCGGATCGGCCGGGCTGTGGCCGGGCACCGGATAGGCGACAAACTTCACCTCTACCTTGTTGTCCGAAAGGGCGCGGTAGAGCTTGTAGGCCTGCGGGATCGTCACCCGCCAATCGCCGACATCGGCCATGATCAGCGTCGGCGTGCGTGCCTTCCACGCCTGGAAGATTGGCGACTGGCGGTTGTAGCTCGCCATGTTGTCACCCACGAACGGTGACGGGCCATATTGCGCCGCCCGCCCGCGGTTGCTGTCGGCCGTGGTGTATTGATCAAGGATGTCGGTCACGGGCGCGCCGGCCACCGCCGCCTTCCACGCCTGCGGATAGGCGCCGATCAGCCAGCTCGTCATCATCCCGCCATACGACCAGCCGCTCACTGCCATGCGCTTGTCATCAATCAGGCCGCGCCGCTTCAGTTCGGCAACGCCGGCCATGATATCGCGGCCCGGCCCGGCGGTGGCATCACGCAGGATCGCCTGCTGGAACTTGTAACCGCGGTTGTTGCTGCCGCGATAATTGGGTTCCAGCACGATCCAGCCCTGAGCAGCCAGAATTTGCGATGACGGGCTGAACCTTTGCAGCGACGCCGAAACCGGCCCACCGTGGATATAGAGCACCAGCGGCCGCTTCTGGCCCGGCTGGTAATCCGGCGGATAAGTGATCACGCCATCGGCAGTGTAGCCTTCGCTTTTCCACGTGATGCTTTCCTGCCGGCCCAGCATCACGCCGTCAGTTGCCGTCTGCAGGCTGGTCAGCGCCACGGGCTTGTCACCCGGCGCCGGCAGCACGAACAACTCCGGCGGACGGGTGGCGGTCACGGCGGTGAAGGCGATGGCGCCGTTGCTGCCGATGTCGGCATCAGCCGGATCAAGCCCGCCCAGATCAAGCTTTGTCGCCTTGCCATCCCTGGCCAGCCACAGGCCATTGCTGGTGCCATCGGTGCCGGCCAGCAGCACCGTCTGGCTGTCCGGCAGCCAGCCGAGCAGTTCGACGGCCACATCCAGATCAGGCGCCGCATCGCGCGGCGCGCCGCCGGCGGCGGGGGCAATCATCACCCGCGATTGGTGAGCCGGCACGCCATCGCGCGCCATGCCGAAGGCCAGGCTGCGGCCATCGGGCGACAGTACCGGCACGCGCACGCTGGTGGGGGTGGGCAGCAGCGGCTGCACGCTGCCCGTTGCCACATCCACCCGCATCAGGCGGCTGCTGTCGGCATCGCCGGTGGCCGGCGACTGCGCCTGCACGAAGATCAGGCTGGCGCCATCGGGGGTCCAGTTCAGCTGGCTGGGCGCGCCCGTGGGCGGCAGCCCCAGCGGCAAGGAGCGCGGGCCACTGGTGAGCCGTTTCGTGGTGCCATCCGCCACGGCGACGGTCCAAATGTGGATGGGCTTGCGCGCGGCGCGATCGAGGAAGCTGTGGTTACCCACTTCAAACCCGTCTTCAAAGCGGGCGTCGTCGGTCTTTTCCGGTTCTTCATCGGCGGCGGCAAAGGCGAGGCGGCTGCCATCCGGCGCCCATGCAAACTGCGTCACCGGTGTCTTGCCGCTGGTCAACGGGCGGGCATCGCCGCCCTCCATCGACAGCACATGCACTTGGGCACGGCCGGCGGCATCCTGCGCCAGGAAGGCGATGCTGCGGCCATCGGGGGACCAGCGTGCACTGCCGACGCCCATGCGGCGGCTGAGCACGCGGCTCGCCTTCGTCGCCACATCGATCAGGGTCAGCTCACCTTCCCAGCGATTGTCCTTCAGATTGGCACGGGCAACCACGCTGAGCACCGACTTGCCATCCGGCGACAATTGCGGATCGCCGATGCGCACGATCCTGGGCAGATCATCCGCCGAAAACCGCCGTTCCTGCGCAATTGACGGCATGGCCAGCAGCAGCAACAGGCTCAATCCTGTTGCGCGCACGATCTCGCCCGAACGAAGAGTCGCAATATGCATGAAAAGGCCCCCACGGGGCCTGATCACAGCCCCTTGCCGGCAGGCTAGCACCCTGCTGGCAGGCCCACAATACTGCCGGTTCAGTCGGCCCTGACCAGCGTACCGGCGCCCTTGCGCGTGAAGATTTCCAGCAGCAGCGCGTGCGGAACCCGGCCATCAAGGATGACGGCGGCATCCACACTGGCATCCACCGCCGCCACACAGGTTTCCAGCTTGGGGATCATGCCGCCAGTGATGGTGCCGTCGCTGATCAGTCCGGCAATGCTGGCGGGCGTCAGATCGGTCATCAGCGCGCCGGCCTTGTCGAGCACGCCAGCCACGTCGGTCAGCAGGAACAGGCGCGCCGCGCCCAGCGCGCCGGCAATGGCGCCGGCCATGGTATCGGCATTGATGTTATAAGTGTGGCCATCCGCGCCCACGGCCACCGGCGCGATCACCGGCACGATGCCGGCGCTGGTCAGCGTGTCGATAATGCTCCGGTCAACATGGGCCGGCTCACCAACGAAGCCGAGATCCACCGCCTGTTCGATGGCGCTGCCCGGATCCTTGGTGGTGCGCTGCACCTTCATGGCGGTCACCAAGCCGGCATCCTTGCCACTGATGCCCACCGCGCGGCCACCGGCCTGGGCGATGTGGGCGACGATTTCCTTGTTGATGCTGCCGGCCAGCACCATTTCCGCCACTTCCGCCGTGGCCGCATCGGTGACGCGCAGGCCGTCGACAAAGCGACTTTCGATCCCCAGCCGCTTCAAGAGATTGCCGATCTGCGGTCCGCCGCCGTGCACCACCACCGGGTTGATGCCCACGGCTTTGAGCAGCACGATATCCTCGGCAAAATCGCGGGCCCGCTCCGCATCGCCCATGGCATGGCCGCCATATTTCACCACGAAGGTCTTGCCGGCATAGCGCTGCAGATAGGGCAACGCCTCGATCAGCGTTTCCGTCTTGGCCAGCATGTCGGGGTGGGGTGCGTGTGCGCTCATGAAATCCGCCTTATTGGGCATGTGCGGGCAATTCCAGCACCATCTTGCCACCCACCGGCACGCAAGCCCACTGGGCGCTCACTTCGGCCATGCGCGCCCGGATGGCGGTGAGCAGCGCGCCGGTGATCGGCAGCGGCGTGTCACCGCGTTCATCACAGGTGGTGGCATAGAGCGCGATGAACTCGTCATCGGGCAGCACCGTCTGGCTCCAGCCTTCGCCCTGGAACATCTCGACCAGCCGCTCCACGCTCTGCGCCGTCCGATCTTCGATGCCGGTGCGGAAGCCGCCGTCACCGCCGTCGGCAATCAGATGCAGGAAGCCGGCGGCTTCCGCGATCGATTCCACCGCCCAATGCACCATGTCGTGCGGGATGATGCCCTGTTTCGGGCAGTCGATCGGCGGGCGCGGGCCATCGGCGGCCACGATGTCGAGCCGGTCATATTTGCCGGTGCCCTTGGTGAAGGTCAGTTTCACGGGCAATCCTAACGCGTCGGCACGGGCTCTGCGCCCGTGTAATCATAAAAGCCGCGGCCGGATTTGCGGCCATACCAGCCGGCCTCGACATATTTCACCAGCAGCGGCGCCGGGCGATATTTGGGATCGCCGGTGCCATCCTGCATCACCTTCATGATGCTGAGCAGCGTATCGAGCCCGACGAAATCCGCCAGCGTCAGCGGGCCCATCGGATGGTTGGCGCCCAGTTTCAGGCCGGTATCGATATCCACCACGCTGCCAACGCCATCGCCCAGCGCGAAGATCGCCTCGTTCAGCATCGGGCAGAGCACGCGGTTGACGATGAAGGCCGGCGCGTCACCGGCCAGGATCGCCGTCTTGCCCAACTTGGCGGCAAAGGCCTGCATGGCCGCCGTGGTGGCGGCAGAGGTGGCGAGGCCGGGGATGATTTCCACCAGCGCCATCAGCGGCACCGGATTGAAGAAATGCAGCCCGCAGAAGCGATCGGCCCGCCCCGTCGCGGCGGCCAGCCGGGTGATGGATATGGAACTGGTGTTGCTGGCCAGCAGCGCGTCGGGCTTCATCACATCCTTCAGCCCGGCAAAGATCTGGCCCTTGATGGCTTCATTCTCGGTTGCCGCTTCGATCACCAGATCGGCGCGGGCGAAATCGGCGGTGCTGGTGGTGAGGCTGATGCGGGCGAGCGCGGCATCGGCGTCGGCCTGGGCGAGGACGGCCTTACTCACCTGGCGGGCCATGTTCTTCGCGATGGTCGCCTTGGCCGCTTCGCAGCGTTCCATCGCCACGTCGGACAGGATCACGTCATAGCCCGCCTGTGCCGCCACATGGGCAATGCCATTGCCCATCAGGCCGGCACCGATCACCCCGATTGTCTGCATGTCGCTAGGCTCCCGTCTTGTCGAAATTCCGATGAGGCGCGATAGCAGGGCAATGACAAGACTGGAAGGCAAGACCGCCCTGATCACCGGCGCCGCGCGCGGTATCGGCGAAGCCATCGCCCGCCGCTTTGCCGCGGAGGGCGCGATGGTTTGGGTGACGGATATCGATCCCGCTGGCGCGGCCGTGGCGGACAGCATCGGCGGGCACTTTGCTTTGCTCGATGTGACGGATGAGGCGGCGTGGGACCGGGTAATGGCCCCATTTTTGTCTGGAGCTGTCGGCCCGCTCGACATCCTGGTCAACAATGCCGGCATCACCGGGTTCGAAGGTGCACCGGCCGCGCATGATCCCGAACATGCCAGCCTTGCTGATTGGCGGCACGTTCATGCCGTCAATCTTGATGGCAGCTTCCTCGGCTGCCGCGCGGCGATCCGGGTCATGCGGCCAGCGGGCAAGGGCAGCATCATCAACATCTCGTCTCGCTCCGGCATTGTCGGCATCCCGGC
>NZ_JAUMBI010000014.1:0-1958 GCF_032115815.1 Sandarakinorhabdus sp. | reverse complement strand
CCGCCCGTGCGCGCGCGCCAGCAGGCCACCGGGGGTGAGCGCCACATCATGGCGATGATCGAACATCTCCATGAAACCAACATCGTCGGGCGCGTGGTGGTCTCTAACCTCACGGGTCAGTGTGCCGCCCAGCGCGACATTGATTTCCTGCAGGCCGCGGCAGATGCCGAACAGTGGTTTGCCGCGCGCCAGCACGGCCTGCACCAGCGCCGCCATCATCGCATCACGGCCGGGGTCGAACGGCGGATCGCCCCCATCCGCCTCCCCATAAAGCATGGGCTGCACGTTTGAAGGGCTGCCGGTGAGCAACACACCGTCCAGCCGGTCAATCACCTCTTCCGCCGTCATCAGATCGGGCAGCGCCGGCACCAGCAGCGCGGCGCAATCGGCATGGCGCATGGCCGCCGTCACATAACGGTTCATCACCGCCTGCGCTGGCTCCACGCCCACTTGCCGCGTGCAGCAGATGATACCCAAAACCGGCCGGCTCATGACAGCAGCACCGCCGGCGAACAGGCATGCCAGGCCAGCCATACCTGTTCGCGAAGCGCGAAATCCTCCTGGTCCCAGCGCGTCAGGTTGGAACGCAGCGCCTTCAATTTCTGGCCGTCGGGCAGCGTCACTTCATACAGGCTCTCGCTGCCCAGATAGGCGACATGGGTGATGGTGCCGGCCACCGCGTTGCGACCCTGCGGCGCGTCGCCCAGAGCCGGCGGCGCTTCCGCCCATTTGTGCAGTTCAATCTTCTCGGGTCGCAGCGCCAGCCACAGGGTCGTGCCGGCAGCACCCGTCACGCCGTGATCGAGGAACACCGGCAGATCGATGCCCGCCACCGCCACCTCGGCATGGTCAGGCTCATCCACCACCAGTGCGCCTTCCAGCATGTTCACCGAACCGATGAAATCGGCGACAAAACGGCTGGCGGGGAACTCATACAGGTCAGACGGGCTGGCCACCTGCTGCAACAGGCCGCGGTTCATCACGGCGCAGCGATCGGCCAGCGCCAGCGCCTCGTCCTGATCATGCGTCACCATCACGAAGGTGATGCCCACCTGCGCCTGCAACTGGCACAATTCAGTGCGCATCGCCTCGCGCAGTTTCGCATCGAGCGCCGACAATGGCTCATCCAGCAGCAGCACGCGCGGCCGTTTCACCAACGCACGGGCCAGCGCCACCCGCTGCCGCTGCCCGCCCGACAATTGGTCCGGCCGGCGACTGCCCAGCCCATCCAGCTTGACCAGCGCCAGCGCTTCCTCCACCCGCCGCGCGCGTTCGGTGCCACCCACGCCATCTACCTTCAGGCCGTAACCCACATTGTCGGCCACGCTCATGTGCGGGAACACGGCGTAATTCTGGAACACCATGTTGACCGGGCGCTTGTTGGGCGGAACATTCGTCACATCCTGCCCGTCGATCAGGATGCGGCCTTCGGTTGGCACTTCGAACCCGGCGAGCATCCGCAGCAAGGTGGTCTTGCCGCAGCCCGATGGCCCGAGCAGCGCGAAGAACTCGCCCTCGCGCACCTCCAGATCGACAGCGTCCACCGCGACCACCTTGCCGTACCGCTTGGTGACGCCTTCGAAGCGGATGATGGGCGATCCCTTGGTCATGCGGCCTGCTTGGCGATATCCGCCCCCTGCAACCACAAGGCCAGCGCGGTAAGGCCAGCGGTGAGCAGGATGAGCAGGGTGGAGGCGGCATTGACCGCCGGGGTGACCGAGAAACGCACCATCGAATAGACCTTGATCGGGAAGGTGATGGTATCCGGCCCTGAGGTGAAGAAGGTGATGACGAAATCGTCGAGGCTGAGCGTGAAGGCCAGCAGCGCGCCGGCCACCAGCCCCGGCACCATGTGCGGCACCATGATATCGCGGAAGATCAGCCATTCGCCGGCGCCCAGATCCCGGGCGGCTTCGGCCAGGGCGCCATCGAAACTGGCCAGCCGCGCCCGCACCACC
>NZ_JAUMBI010000013.1:0-4070 GCF_032115815.1 Sandarakinorhabdus sp. | reverse complement strand
AGCCGAGGGCGCAAACTGCTGCTGGCCAAAGGCGGCCGCCACGGGGCCAAACTGCATGTGGCTGGCAATGCCGCCAAAGTTGCCAAAGGCGGCGGTGGGCGGAATGAAGAACACCGGCACATCGCCCTTGGCCACTGCACGCGCGCCTTCCGGCATAAAGGCGGTGGGATCATCGGCCATGCCCGGCCGCGCTGCCCAACTGGCGGCATCCCCATAATCATAAGGCGCGCCGGCGGTTGCCGCTTCAAATGCGCCGCCCGGCACCAGTGCGGCGCTGAGCAGACGGTTGCCGGCCAGCCGCCAGGCAAAGGCGGCAAGAATGACCAGGATGATGGTGATCGCCACCAGCCACAGGAACAGGCGCGGCAGGCGCGCGGTGCGTTCGACGCGCGCCGGCTTGGCCGTTGATGCGGTCGCATTCGCATCGGGCACGATTTCAGGCACCGGTTCAGATGGGGGTTCGGACAAAGCTCAGCCTCGTGATGACAATGCGCGGTGACTAGCAGCCGTCGCACTGCACTGCGAAGAAAAACATGGACCTCCGTGTCGAAACGCTTGAACTTTCTGTAACGCGGGGCATAAAGTCGCACCCATGACGAGCATCCTCTGCGTTGAAGACGACGCCACCATGGCCGAACATGTCGCGCAGGGCCTGCGGGAAGCCGGCTATCACGTTGATATCGCGGGCACCGGAACCTTGGGGCTCGAACTGGCCATGGCCGGGCACTACGCCGCCATCGTGCTCGATCGCATGCTGCCCGAACTTGATGGCCTCACCGTGCTGTCCCGCCTGCGCGAAGCCGGCAACCGCACGCCAGTGCTGGTGCTTTCCGCGCTGGCCAGCCTGGATGAACGGGTGAAGGGCCTGCGCGCCGGGTCCGACGATTATCTCACCAAGCCGTTCGAGCTGGCTGAACTTCTGGCCCGCCTGGAAGCCGTGCAGCGCCGCGCCCTGCCGTCGGGCGAGATCACACGGCTGGTGGAAGGCGAACTGGAACTTGATCTGCTGGCCCGCCGTGTCACCTGGGCCGGCAAGCGCATCGATCTGCAGCCGCGCGAATTCCGCCTGCTGGAATATCTGGTGCGCCACCGCGGCCAGGTCGTCACCCGTTCCATGCTGCTGGAAGGCGTGTGGGATTATCATTTCGATCCCGGCACCAACGTCATCGATGTGCACGTCAGCCGCCTGCGCAAGAAGCTGGATGAAGGCGGCGCCGGCAATATCGTGCAAACCGTGCGCGGCACCGGCTATCGCGTTGGCGGCGAAACGGTCACGGCCTGACAGAGCGGTTGCCGATCAGCTTGGGTTATCGGCACGGAGGCAAATTTGGTGCACGGCAAGAAGCGAGGCGGGCGCGATGTCTCTGGCATCGCAACCAACGCGCCACGCAGCCGTGTGCCAAATTCGCCCCGCCCCGAAGGGGTCGCCCCACTTGGGGCGATGACGATGGCGCAAGCTGATCGGGAACCGATCTAATGCCCCGCGCGGGGCTGTCCTGGTGGAAACCGTCGGGCTTCCGGCTGCTGCTGAGCGGCCTGATGCCGCGCACCACGACGGCGCGGATCAGCCTGATGCTGTTCATGGTCATCCTGGCCGGATCGGCGCTGCTGCTGATCCTGCTGGAACGCGCCACCCAGAACCAGCTCGATCGCGAAGCCCAGACCCGCATTGACGCCATTGCCGATGCCACGATGCTGGCCTGGCGCCGCAATGGCATCGAAGCCGCGGTGACCATTCTTGATGGCGAATTGCAGGTGCCGGGGCCGCTGGTGATCCACCTTGCGGCAAGCGATGGCAGCCTGCTGCTCGGCAATGTGGCGCGCTGGCCAGCCGATGTGCCCGCTGATGGCCGTTATTACCGCGTGTCGGCGATGCATGCCGAACAGGGGGATACAGCGCCTTACATGGTGACAGGGCGGGCCATGCCGGAACGCTATCGCCTGCTGGTCGGCCGCAGCCTCGCCGCCGAAGCCCAGTTGCAGGCCACGCTCACCACGCTGCTAGCCATCGCCTTGCCGCTGGCGGCGCTGCTGGCCTGGCTCACCAGCAAGCTGGTGGTCTCCATCATCACCGATCGGGCGCGTGGCATTGCCGACGTTGTGGGCGAGGTCACCGCCGGCAAACTCCATGCCCGGGTCGATCTCCCGCCCGGCCCGCCGGCCGATGCCTTTGATTCGATGGGCCAGGCCTTCAATGTCATGCTGGCGCGGGTGGAATCGGTGCTGGATGAACTGCGCGCCGTCACCGATGGGCTGGCGCATGATCTGCGCTCTCCGCTCACCCGGCTGAAAGCCCGCATCGACAAGCTGCAACAGGGCAGCGTGATCGATGCCGCCGATCTGGAAGCGGTGTCGGCCGAAGCGGAATCGCTGCTCGGCATGCTCGATACCAGCCTGGAAATCACCCGCGCCGAAGCCGGCATCGGCCGCGACCGCTTTGAAGCGGTAGACCTGTCACAGATGGTGGCCGATCTGGCCGACATGTATGGGCCGCTGGCCGAAGATGCCGGCGTCGAACTGGCCGTGCAACCCGGCCTGACCCGGGTGACGGCGCTGGCCCATCGCCAATTGCTGGGCCGGGCGCTGGCCAATCTGATCGACAATGCCCTGCGCTATGGCGCGGCCGGCAAGCGCATCGAACTTGCCGCCGAGCGCACCGATGGCGGCGCCCGGCTGGTGGTGGGCGATCACGGCCCCGGCATTCCCACGGCCCAGCGGCGCGAGGCCCTGCGCCGCTTTGGCCGGCTGGATGCAGCGCGCGGCCGGCAGGGTCAGCGGCTGCAGGGGGCCGGCCTTGGCCTGTCACTCGCCGCCGCCGTCGCCCGCCTGCACGGCGGCACCCTCACCCTGGCAGATAACAAGCCCGGCCTGCGGGTGGCGATCGATCTGCCCAGCGTGCCGGCGGCGGAATAGCGGGTCAGCCCGCCACCACCAGCCCATGCCGCTTCTTGCCGGCGCTCACTTTCTGCCCCGGCGCCACCAGCGCCGCATCGCTGCCCGCCGCTTCACCATCAATCCGCGCACCGCCCTGCGCCACCAGCTTGCGCGCCTCGTTCTTCGACGCGGCAAAGCCCAGGCCGATCAGCGCATCCACGATGGTCACCGGAGCGGCCACCGCAAACTGCGGCAACTCCTCACCCGCGCCGCCGCCGGCAAAGGTGGTGCGCGCCGTTTCCGCGGCAGCCTCGGCCGCCTCCCGGCCCCGGCACAGCGCGGTGGCTTCGGTGGCCAGCACCTCCTTGGCGGTGTTGATCTCCGCGCCTTCCAGCGCCTCCAGCCGGGCAATCTCGTCCAGCGGCAGATCAGTGAACAGCCGCAGGAACTTGCCCACATCGGCATCGTGCGTGTTGCGCCAGAACTGCCAGTAATCGAAATGCGGCAACTGATCCTCGTGCAGCCACACCGCGCCCTTGGCCGTCTTGCCCATCTTGGCGCCATCGGCCCGCGTGATCAGCGGCGTCGTCAGGCCAAACGCGTCCTTCGCATCCACCCGGCGGATGAGATCGGTGCCGTTGACGATATTGCCCCACTGGTCACTGCCGCCCATCTGCAGCGTGCAGCCAAAGCGCCGGTTCAGTTCCAGATAGTCATAGGCCTGGAAAATCATGTAGTTGAACTCGATGAAGCTCAGCGGCTGCTCCCGCTCCAGCCGCAACCGCACGCTGTCAAACGTCAACATCCGGTTGATCGAGAAATGCCGGCCATAATCGCGCAAGAACGGCACCAGCTGCAGCCGCGACAGCCAATCATCATTGTTGACCATCACCGCATCGGTCGGCCCATCGCCAAAGCGCAAAAACCGCTCGAAAATCCGCTTGATGCTGGCCAGATTGGTATTGATCTGCTCATCCCCCAGCAACTGCCGCGCCTCATCCTTGCCCGACGGATCACCAATCTTGGTCGTCCCGCCCCCCATCAGCACGATCGGCTTGTGCCCCGATTGCTGCAAATGGCGCAGCATCATGATCGAAACCAGATTGCCGATGTGCAAACTGGGCGCCGTGCAATCAAAGCCGACATAGGCCGTGATCGCCCCCTTGCCCGCCGCGCCATCCAGCGCCGCCGCATCG
>NZ_JAUMBI010000012.1:0-6917 GCF_032115815.1 Sandarakinorhabdus sp. | reverse complement strand
GATTTCACCAGCCTTGCCAAACGCATCCGCGAAGAAGGCCTGAAGGTTTATGGGTTCGCCCACAGCACCGCTGCCAAGGCTTTGCAGGTAGCGTGTGATCAGTTCTTTCCACTTGCCGCTGCCAAGCCAGCAAAGCAGGCTGCTTTTGCGCCCCCAAATGAGAGCCCACCCAAGGCCACAGCAAAGTCCTCCGGACCGTCGCCCGCTGCCCGAAAGCCGAACCTCGCCAAAGCTGCTATCGAGGAGGCGTTTTCGGCCAGCGAATCCGAATGGATGACCTTGAGTGCGCTTGGAACAGCCTTACGCGCAAGGGATGCTGGCTATTTGAAGAAGACCGGCTTTGCTTCGCTAAAGAAACTGCTGACCGCGCTAAACGACCATTACCATCAGTGCTTGGCCGCCGACGGCAAGACTGCGCAGGTCCGCCGCCGCAAACCCGCTGCCAACACGGTCGAAAAGTCCGAAAACAATACAACGAAAGCCAAGATGCCGCATGTGGCTTGGCCGTGGATCGAGGCAGCCATGCCAGCTGATTTGAAAGAGTGGATAACGCTCAGTGCTCTGGAGCAAGTGCTGAACACAAGACACCCGGACTATCTGGAGAAAGCCGGCCATACGTCGCTGAAGGCAATACTAAGGGCCCTGACTGACCATTTTGAAATGGGCTTGGCAGAAGACGGTAAGGCAGTGCAGGTTCGTCGTCGAACGGCTTGACCCGTTCAAACGCCGCCCTCCAATCCTGCATGGGGCGCATGAAAAGCCCCACCCTATGAGCGGACGCCCGCAATTTCAGGGCACCAACCTCACGTCCGTGCGAAAGAGGAAGTAAAGTTCGCCAGCCGCAGACGGAAAGACCGAACAGGTCTGCCGCCGCCGCTAACCCGCCTGCGTCGTCTGCCGTTCCACGCGCGCCGCCTCGTCCTTCTTCGACATGGTGGAACGCAGCTTGATCAGGTTGGACAGGGTGGCATACCAGAAAGGCGCGCCCAGCGAGAGCAGGGAGATCGACAGGCTCATGCCGAGCAGTTGCAGCAGCAGCGCAAAGCTGAACGGCTGCCAGCGGCTGGCCCAGGCATCCAGATCGTGCGGCCATGACACGAGCTCCAGCTTGGTCGCCTCGGCCAGCCCCATGCAATCGGCATAGGCATCAAGGCCGCGCGCGGGGCCGGGGCTGGCGAGGTGGGTGCGGGCGCACGCCAATGCCTGCGCCTCGTTGACAGAACCGCCGGCGGTCGGCGGCGCGAACTGGCCCTTTTCCATCGCGCTCACCGCCGATGCCACCACCTTGTCGCGCAGCGCGCTATCGGCGTTCAGCCGCGCCATCAGCGCGAACGTATCCAGATGCAGCACCACCACCAGCGCGATGCTGAACATCGCTGTCCAGATCCGCACGCGCGCGGTGTAGGCGGCGTCCACCCGATCGATGGTCTGATCGAACCAGCCGACCAGCTTGGCCATGAAATCCTTGCCCGGCCCGGCCATGAAGGCTTCCAAAATGGCCTTGCTCGCACGCTGGCTGCTCGACCACCCAGGGTTTTGCAGTTCCAGTTCCGCAATGCGCGTGCGGATCTGCAGCAACAGGGCCTTGGGATCGGTCAGGTCCAGCCTGGCCAGCATCGCCTTGATCTCGGCACGGGCATCCTTCACCGCCTGCAACTCATCGGGCTTGTCATCCTGCGCCATGAAATCCAGCAGCAGCCGCACGAACTCCTCGCGCTGCACCACCCCGCTGCGCGCGCGTGGCACCTCCTTGCCGTCCTGCGGCTTGACGAACCAAGTGTAGGGCGGGCTGCGCGGCGGAGACAGCAGCGGATCACGCAGAATATGATCGACAATCACCGTTGCGTGGTTTTCCAGCCCCGGCAGCACCCGCACCATCAGATCGGTCAGGCCGCGCTCAAGCGCTTCGCCCTTCAGATTGCGCAGGTAGATCGGCACGGCCTGCACCATCGCCGTCACCGCCAGGCTGATCACCAGCATGGTGAAGGCGAACCCGATCATCACATCCAGATAATGCAGCACGATCATTCCCCCGAATGAAGCATCCCACCATAACCGGTTTGGGGGCCGGCGTCGCGCGTGTCGCAGCACCCTTTTTTCGCGGCCGGCCAGGCCCTACATGGGCGCTATGAAAGGTTTTCCTGCATGAGCGAACTTCCGCAATTCCACGGCACCACCATCGTTTCCGTCCGCAAGGGCGGGCAGGTCGTTGTTGCTGGCGATGGCCAGGTGACAATGGGCCAGACGGTGATGAAGCCCAACGCCAAAAAGGTCCGCCGGCTGGGGCCGAAAGGCGAAGTGATCGGCGGGTTTGCCGGCGCCACCGCCGACGCGTTCACCCTGTTCGAACGGCTGGAAGCCAAGCTGGAACGCCACCCCGGCCAGCTGATGCGCGCTGCGGTTGAACTGGCCAAGGATTGGCGAAGCGATCGCTATCTGCGCCGGCTGGAAGCGATGATGATCGTGGCTGATGCCAGCGTGACGCTGGTGATCACCGGCAATGGCGACGTACTGGAACCGGTGGGCGGGATTGCGGCCATCGGTTCGGGCGGCAATTTCGCGCTCGCCGCCGCCCGCGCGCTGGCCGATTCCGATCACAGCGCCGAAACCATTGCGCGGCGCGCCATGAAGGTCGCGGCCGATCTGTGCGTTTACACCAACGAGGAACTGACTTTGGAGGCTATTGACCTGTGAGCGCCGATCTCACCCCGCGCGAGATCGTCGCCGCACTCGATCGCCACATCATCGGCCAGGACGACGCCAAGCGCGCCGTCGCCGTCGCCCTGCGCAACCGCTGGCGCCGCCAGCAGCTTCCCGACGATCTGCGCGACGAAGTGATGCCCAAGAACATCCTGATGATCGGCCCCACCGGCTGCGGCAAGACCGAGATCAGCCGCCGGCTGGCGAAGCTGGCCAACGCGCCCTTCATCAAGGTGGAAGCCACCAAGTTCACCGAGGTTGGCTATGTTGGCCGCGACGTCGATTCGATCATCCGTGATCTCGTCGAAGAATCGATCCGCCTCGTGCGCGAAACCCGCCGCAGCGCCGTGAAGGACAAGGCGGAGGAAGCCGCCCTCGCCCGTCTACTTGATGCGCTGGTGGGCAAGGATGCCAGCGAAGCCACGCGCCTCGCCTTCCGCCAGCGCTTCGAGGCCGGCGATCTGAAGGGCCGTGAGATCGAGATCGAAGTGGCAGAAACCCCGCCCAGCTTTGAAATGCCCGGCATGCAGCCCGGCCAGGTCGGCATGATCAACCTTTCGGACATGATGGCCAAGGCCATGGGCGGCCGCACCAAGCGCCGCAAGCTGAAGGTGGGTGAAGCCTGGGAGGCGCTGCTGGCCGAAGAGAGCGACAAGCGGCTGGACGACGAGGAGATCCAACGCGAGGCCGTGCGCAATGCGGAAAGCCAGGGCATCGTGTTCCTGGATGAGGTGGACAAGATCGCGGTGAGTGACGTGCGCGGCGGCAGTGTGAGCCGCGAAGGCGTGCAGCGCGATCTGCTCCCCTTGATCGAAGGCACCACGGTCGCCACCAAATACGGCCCAGTGAAGACGGACCATGTGCTGTTCATCGCATCCGGCGCCTTCCACGTCGCCAAGCCCAGCGACCTGCTGCCCGAACTCCAAGGCCGCCTGCCCATCCGCGTCGAGCTGAAAGGCCTGACCGAAGACGATTTCCGCCGCATCCTCTCCGACACCGATGCCAGCCTGATCCGGCAATATGCGGCCCTGCTCGCCACCGAAGGCGTGACGCTGACCATCACGCCCGACGGCATCGACGCCATCGCCCGCACCGCCGCCCAGGTGAACGAAAGCGTGGAAAACATCGGCGCCCGCCGGCTGCACACGGTGATGGAAAAGCTGCTGGAAAGCGTCAGCTTCGACGCCAGCGAACGCGGCGGCGACACGGTTGTGGTGGACGCGGCGATGGTGACCCGGGAACTTGGCGATATCGCGGGGAACCGGGATTTGTCGAAGTATATCTTGTAAGAAGAGGGTGTTGCCTCCGAAGGGCAGGGACGCAGTCCCTGCACTCGTTCGTTCTGGGACAGCCCTTCACCAAGCGCGCCGGCCACAAACGAAAGCGGGTGCAGGGGCTCAGCCCCTGCCCGCCGGAGGCAAAACTTACTCGGCTTTCTTCTTCGCCGGCGCCTTCTTCTTTGCCGCCGGCTTCTTGGCCGCGGCCTTCTTCGGGGCCGCCTTCTTCGCCGGGGCCTTCTTGCCCTTCTTCGACGGGCCAGCGGCTGCGCGGGCGGCGAGCAGCGCGATGGCTTCGTCCAGCGTCACGGCTGTTGGTTCGGCGCCCTTGGGCACGTTGGCGTTGGTCGTGCCATCGGTGATGTAGGGCCCATAACGGCCGGCCAGCACACGCACGGCCGCGCCTGATTCCGGATGCGCGCCCAGTTCGGCCAGCGCGGTCGCCACGCCGCGTTGCGGGCGGCCGCCATTGGCCTTGGCAGCGGCCGCTTCGGCCAGTTTCACCACGGCGGCGTTCATGCCGGTTTCAAACACTTCGGCCGTGTTGGACAGCCGGCCATAGGCGCCATTGTGCGCCAGATACGGCCCATACCGCCCAATGCTGGCCGTGATCGGTTCCCCGGTTTCCGGATGCGGCCCGATGGTGCGCGGCAGGTTGAGCAGCTTGATCGCCCACTCAATGTCTTCCGGCCCGGTGATGCTCACATCCTTGGGGATGGAGGCGCGGGCTGGCTTTTCGCCCTCACCGCGCTGCACGAACCGCCCAAAACGGCCCGTCCGCACGCTGATCGCCTCGCCCGTCACCGGATCATTGCCCAGTTCCTGCGGGCCATCGTTCGCCCCGCCTTCGCTGGCAAACGGCCGCGTGTATTTGCACTCGGGGTAATTGGAACACGCCACAAACGCCCCGAACCGCCCGGTCTTCAGGCTCAGCCGCCCCGCACCGCACTTCGGGCACACGCGCGGATCAACCCCGTCGCCCTTGTCCGGGAACAGGAACGGCGCCAGATATTCGTCCAGCGCGGCGGTCACGTCCGAAGGCCGCTGCTCCATGATCTCGGCGGTTTTCGGCTGGAAATCCGCCCAGAACGCCCGCAGCAATTCCAGGTAGCTGGCATCGCCGGCCGACACGTCATCCAGCTGGTTTTCCAGGCCGGCGGTGAAATCATACTCCACATAGCGCGTGAAGAACCGCTCCAGGAACGCCGTGACCAGCCGGCCCTTTTCCTCGGCAAAGAAGCGATTCTTCTCCACCCGCACATAGGCCCGGTCGCGCAGAGTCTGCAGCGTGCTGGCATAGGTGGAAGGCCGCCCGATGCCGAGCTCCTCCAGCTTCTTCACCAGCGTCGCTTCCGAAAACCGCGCGGGCGGCTCGGTAAAGCTCTGGATCGCCTCCACCGTTTTGGACGCACAACGATCGCCGCCGGCCAGGCGCGGCAGGCGGGCACCGTCTTCATCGTCTTCCGCCGGTTCATCCCGGCCTTCGGTATAGAGCACCAGAAACCCCGGCGTGATCACCACCTGGCCGGTGGCCTTCAGGCCGTGGCGGCCATCATCATCGAACAGGTCGATCGTGGTGCGCTCCAGCCGGGCGCTGGCCATCTGGCTCGCCACCGTGCGGTTCCAGATCAGCGCATACAACCGATCCGCATCGGTATCGGCGCGGCCGGGCCGGCGCGAGAAATCCGTCGGGCGAATCGCCTCGTGGGCTTCCTGGGCGTTCTTCGCCTTGGTGGCATAGAATCGCGGCTTTTCCGGCAGCACGTCGGGCTTGCTGCCATAATCGCGGGCGATCATGTCGCGCACGGCGGCCATGGCTTCGCCGGCGATCTGCACGCCGTCGGTCCGCATGTAGGTGATGTGGCCATCTTCATACAGGTTCTGCGCCACCCGCATGGTGTGGCTGGCACTGAAGCCCAACCGGCGCGATGCTTCCTGTTGCAGGGTCGATGTGGTGAACGGCGGCGCCGGGTTGCGGCTAACCGGTTTGGTCTCCACCGTCCGCACGGTAAAGCCATTCTTCTCAATGGCTTCCCGCGCAGCATTGGCTGCAGCATTGTCCAGATCAAACTGCGCCAGTTTCTTGCCATCCAGCACCGCCAGGCGGGCCTTGAAGGTGGCGCCGTTGGGGGCAATCATCTCGGCTTCAACGCGCCAATATTCCCGCGCCTTGTGCGCTTCGATCTCGCGTTCGCGCTCCACCACCAGGCGCAGCGCCACCGATTGCACGCGGCCCGCGCTCTTGGCGCCGGGCAGTTTGCGCCACAGCACCGGCGAAAGCGTGAAGCCCACCAGATAATCCAGCGCGCGCCGCGCCAGATAGGCATCGATCAACGGCTGATCGAGATCGCGCGGCGCCTGCATGGCCTTGGTGACAGCGGCCTTGGTGATTTCATTGAACGTTACCCGGCTCGCCCCACCCTTGGGCAGCGCGCGCTTGTCTTTCAGCCATTCCAGCAAATGCCAGCTGATCGCCTCTCCCTCGCGATCAGGATCGGTCGCCAGGATCACACTGTCCGCCCGCTTCGCCGCCTCGCGAATGGCGGCGAGCTGCTTGGAACGGTCCGCCGAAACCTCCCACGCCATGGCGAAATCCTGGGCGGGGTCCACCGAGCCGTCGCGGGCCGGCAGATCGCGCACATGGCCAAAACTGGCCAGCACCTCGTAGCTGCTGCCGAGATACTTGTTGATGGTCTTCGCCTTGGCCGGCGATTCAACGATAACGAGTTGCATTAGAGTCCCTCACGTATACGCGCGAGGGTGGCGGGGGGGAGCGATGGGCGTCAAGGGGTGCGGGGTCGCAGGTTGGCAGACAATGGCTTCTGGGCCGGAGAACGAACCCGCTGCGCGGGATTGGCGCTTGCTGTGATTGGTGACCATTAGCCTGCCGCTCTGGCCCTGATTGAGGGCGAGCCCGGGTGGGCAGATCATTTCGACCCC
>NZ_JAUMBI010000011.1:0-2794 GCF_032115815.1 Sandarakinorhabdus sp. | reverse complement strand
CACCAACTATCATCGCTATGTCGATGAATTCGTGCGCTGGGCCTGCCGGCAGCTCGGAAACGGCTATGATCGGCTTGCTTGCCCCGGCGGGCTGGACATCACCGCCGATGATCCCGATGCCGACAGAGCGGCCGCTGATTTCGCCTGGCGCAAGAACCAGATGCCGGCCTGGCACCTGATCGGCCCGGGAGGCACCGGCATCACGCTGGTCAACATCGGCGTCGGCCCGGCCAACGCCAAGACCATCTGCGATCACCTCGCCGTGCTGCGCCCCGAAGCCTGGTTGATGATCGGCCACTGCGGCGGCCTGCGCCCCAGCCAGGCCATCGGCGATTATGTGCTGGCCCACGCCTATCTGCGCGATGATCATGTGCTGGACGACGTGCTGCCCGCCGAAATCCCGATTCCGGCGCTTTCCGAAGTGCAGAAGGCGCTGCAACTCGCCACCGAAAAGGTGACCGGCATGACCGGCGACGCGCTGAAACCCCGCCTGCGCACCGGCACCGTGGTGACGACGGACGATCGCAACTGGGAACTGCGCTATTCGCAGAGCAGCCTTCGCTTCAACCAGAGCCGCGCGGTCGCCATCGATATGGAATCCGCCACCATCGCCGCCCAGGGCTACCGATTCCGCGTCCCCTACGGCACCTTCCTGTGCGTGTCCGACAAGCCGCTGCACGGCGAGATCAAGCTGCCCGGCCAGGCCAACCGCTTCTATGAAGGCGCGATTTCGGAGCATCTGCAGATCGGCATCGAAGCGATGATGATCCTGCGCGACGAAGGTCCGGCGCTGCATTCGCGCAAGCTGCGGGCGTTCGACGAGCCGCCCTTTAGATGACCGTCACCCTGGCGTCCGCCGGAGTGACAACTGGGCTTAGAGGCTAAGCCTCAACTCCGCCAACAACGCCGCCCGCGCCGCCTTCACCTGCGCCCACAAATCCGGGTTGGTCATGTCGGCTGGCCCGATCGCTTCCGGCCACCAACGCTCGACCAGCCGCTCCAGCCGCTCGGCCTTTGCGTCATCCAGCAGGAAGCGCGCATCGACGCGGGCCGGATCAGCCACCACGCGCAAGCGCAAACACGCCGGCCCGCCGCCGTTCTGCATCGATTCCCGCACATCGACAAAATGCGCCGCGCGGATGGGGCCGTTGCCGGCCACCAGCGCCGCCAGCCAGGCCTTCACGCTCGGGGTCTCTTCGGCTTCCTTCGGCAGCACAAGCGCCATGCTGCCATCGGGCAGGGTGAGCAATTGGCTGTTGAACAGATAGGACTTGATTGAATCCTCAAGGCTGACCGTGCTGGCCGGCACCTCGACATAGATCGCCTCGGGCATCCGCCGCGCCAGATCGGCCTTCAGGCCGGCCGCATCGGCAAAGGCGTGCTCGTGCGCGAACAGCACGTTGCCATTGGCCACCGCGACCACGTCGTTGTGGAAGGCGCCGGCATCGATGGCGGTCTGGCTCTGTGCCACGAACAGCGCGTTCGATACGCCATGACGGCGGGCGATGGCTTCGCTGGCCCGGTGGTTCTGGCGGGCGGGGAAACGGCCGCCTTCCTCGCCATAGACGAAGATCTCAAGGCCCGGCGCGTCGTGGCTGGCGCACAGGCGCATGAAATTGGCCGCGCCTTCATCGCCGAATGCCGCCGGCAGCGCCGGGTGCACTGCGAACGAAGGATCGGCAAAGGCGATGGCCAACTGGGCGTGGGTTTCGGGATGTTCGATGCTGCGATGGGCCATGCGCGACAGGTTGGCGGCGCTGATGTGGCAGCGGCCATCTTCGGTGTCGGGCGCCGGCGAGACGGTGGCGGCGTTGGCCGTCCACATCGATGACGCCGAAGCGGCGGTGGCGAACAGGCGCGGGTCTTCGGCAGCGGCGGCAGCGATCACCTGTTCGTCACTGCCGGCAAAACCCATCGCACGCAGGAAGCCGACATTGGGCCGATCCAGCGGCAGCAGGAAACCCTGCGTGAGCCCCAGCCCCATCACGAAGCGCATCTTGGCGATGCCCTGCAACGCCGCCGCGCGCGGGCGGCTGGTGGCACCGCCGTGGCGCGCGCTGGCCAGGTTGCCCAACGAGAGCGCCGCATAATTGTGGCTCGGCCCGATCAGGCCATCGAAGTTGATTTCGCGGATCATGGCTTCAAACCCGTGGTGATGCCGCCGCCCAGCGCATCGGCAGCGAGCGTCGCCACCGGGAAGGCGCAATAATCGGTGGCGTAATAAGCCGATGGCCGGTGATTGCCGCTGGCCCCGACGCCGCCGAACGGCGCGGCGGATGATGCACCGTTGGTCGGCCGGTTCCAGTTGACGATCCCGGCCCGGCTGCGCGCCCAGAAATCATCAAAGCGCGCCGCATCGCCGCCGATCAGCCCGGCGGCGAGGCCAAAGCGGGTGGCGTTGGCCGCCGCGATGGCCGCATCCCAATCGGGCACGCGGATGATCTGCAGCACGGGGCCGAACAATTCATCGTCAGATGGCGCATGGCCGGTCATGTCGATCACGGCGGGGGACAGGAACGGCCGATCAGCGCGGGCGCGCACCAGCGGGCGCAGCACCCGGCCACCTACTGCCTGCAAGCAGGCCCAGCCGCGCTCCAGCCCATCGGCGGCGGCATTGGAAATCACCGGGCCCATGAACGGCTGCGGCTCATCGAAGGGCGCGCCAACAATCAGCCGGTCGGCCAAGGCCAGCACCGCCTCCACCAGCCGGTCGTCGCCATCTTTCAGAACCAGCCGCCGCGCATTGGTGCAGCGTTGCCCGGCCGAGAGGAAGGCCGACTGCACCACCGTGGCC
>NZ_JAUMBI010000010.1:1033-2269 GCF_032115815.1 Sandarakinorhabdus sp. | reverse complement strand
TGACGCGCCATGGCCGATCCGGCCGGCTTCCAGCAGCACCACGCTGGCGCCGCGCTGCGCCAGGTGCAGCGCCGCCGAAAGCCCGGTGGCGCCGCCGCCGATGATGGCGACATCAGCTTGGCAATCGCCGGCCAGCGCGGCATGCGACGGGCTGGCGTGGGCGGTCGCCGCATACCAGCTTTGGTCGAAGGCGAGGCTGTCGTTCACACCTTCAGCAGCAAATGGTCACGCTCCCAACTGCTGATCACACCCTGGAAGGCTTCGAGTTCGGCGGCCTTGATGGAGGTGAAGCTGCGGAAGAAATAGTCACCCAGCAGCGCCCGCACCGGATCGCAATCATTGAAGCGTTCCAGCGCTTCTTCCAGGCTGCGCGGCAGGGTGCGTTCGAAATTATAGGCGTTGCCCGAGGTTTTGGGCGATGGTTCCAGCTCCTCGGTCATGCCCAGATAGCCGGCAACCAGCGTGGCGGCCATGGCCAGATAGGGGTTGGCATCGGCGCCGGGCAGGCGGTTTTCAACGCGGCGGTTGTGGCGATCGGTGATCGGCACGCGCAGGCCGCAACTGCGGTTGTCGCTGCCCCATTGCACGTTGATCGGCGCGCCATGATCGGGCCGCATGCGGCGGAAACTGTTGACATTGGGGGCAAACATCGGCGCCAGCGCCGGCAGATAGCCCTGCAACCCGCCAACGAAATGGCGGAACAGCGGTGCATCGCTGCCATTGGCGTTGGCGAACAGATTATGGCCATCAGCCATATCCACGACCGATGTGTGCAGGTGCATGGCACTGCCCGGCTGATGTTCCATCGGCTTGGCCATGAAAGTGGCATAAACCCCGTGCTTCAGCGCCACCTGCCGCACGATGCGTTTGAACAGCATCACCTGATCGGCCACCCGCACCGGATCGCCGTGCACGAAGTTGATCTCCAGCTGGGCAGTGCCGGCTTCGTGGATCATCGTATCGAGGTTCAGATCGGCGGCTTCGGCATATTCGTAGATCGCCTCGATCAGATCCTCATGCTCGGTGATGGCTTCCAGGCCATAAGGTTGGGACGAGGTTTCGGCCCGGCCCGAACGCCCGGCCGGCGGGGTGAGCGGGATATCGGGATCGGGATTGGGCGCTGTGAGATAGAATTCCAGTTCCGGCGCCATCAACGGCTTCCAGCCGCGTTCTTCACACAAGGCCACCACCCGCTTCAGCAGATGCCGCGGCGAGGAGGCCCAGGGCGTGCCATCG
>NZ_JAUMBI010000010.1:0-1023 GCF_032115815.1 Sandarakinorhabdus sp. | reverse complement strand
AGGCGGTGGGCGTCTTGAAACCCGGCGCCACGCACAGCGTCGTGGGATCAAGGCGCAACACCATGTCGGGATCGGTAAACGCCTCCACATGTTCATCGACATCGGCATATTGGCCGGTGATCGTCAGCGAGAAGATCGACGAAGGCAGGCGCAGCGCGTTGTTGCGGGAAAACTGCACCAGCTTGGCGGCCGGGAACACCTTGCCGCGCAGCACGCCGTTCATGTCGGGCACCAGGCATTCCACTTCGGAAATGCCCTTGTCGCGAACCCAGTCACCAATATCGGCCATGATGGCCTCCCTTAAAATTGTCGCATCACAGGGCGCGCAACGCCGGTTCGGCCTCGTCCAGCGCCGCGGCGATGATGTCCACCATCCGATCGATCTCGGCATGGCTGATGATCAGCGGCGGGCTCATCACGATCGAATCCTTCACGCCGCGCACCATCAAGCCCTTGGCGATGCAGATATCGCGTACCACGATTCCGGCCTTTCCGCCTCCACCAAAGCGCCTGTTGGTGCCCGGTTCGGCCACGATTTCCACGGCACCGATCAGGCCCAGGCTGCGCGCCTCGCCTACCAGCGGATGCCTGGACAGTTCAGCCAGCCGCTGTGCCAGATAGGGGCCGGTGTCTTCCCGCGTGCGGCGGACCAGATCTTCGCGTTCGATGATTTCCAGATTCTTCAGCGCCACCGCCGCCGCCGTGGGATGGCCGGAGTAGGTATAGCCGTGGACGAAATCATCCGGGTTGGACTTGATCGCCGCCACGATGAAATCGGCAACGCCCACCGCCGAAATCGGCAGATAGCCCGACGAAAGCCCCTTCGCCATCGTCACCAGATCGGGCGTGATGCCATAATGCTGGTGGCCGAACCATTGGCCGAGCCGGCCGAAACCGCAGATCACCTCGTCACAGCAGAGCAATATGCCATATTTGCGGCAGATGGCTTCGACGCGGGGCCAGTAGCCAGCGGGCGGGATGATGACGCCGCCAGCGCCCTGCACCGGCTCGCCAATGAAGGCC
>NZ_JAUMBI010000009.1:0-8687 GCF_032115815.1 Sandarakinorhabdus sp. | reverse complement strand
CAAGCCGTTGCACAACGCGCTCATATCAAATCAAAGGTGCAACTGTAATGCTAGGTAAAATTGTCGACCCGCGGCCGCACTCACCCCGAGGAGTTCACCGCCGCCATCCGCGATTTTCGCCAAGTGCCGGACTGCCAGGCGCTGATGAGATCGGTGGACTTCCTGGTACGGGTGCTGGCACGGAATATCCGCATCTATGAACGCTCTTTCTTCGCGAAACTGTCCCGGCAGGCCGGTATCCAGTAAGTGAAGTCAACGGTGGCGCTGTCGGAGATCGAATCGACCACCAGCCTGCTGCTGCCGGTTGCCGGCGGCTGATCGGCGGCGTTGACCTTCTCCGTTTGGGTTAGTATCGTCCTGATTAGAAAATTGAGGCAAGCAGGGGAGGCTGGCCATGCTGATCGATCGCAGGACGATGCTGGGGGCTGCAGTTGCCGCCGTGACGGTGCCCGCAATTGCGAAGGCTCCGGCCATTGCCAAGGCCAAGGTGCCGGTCAGCCCATGGTCGGGCAAGGCTTACAGCCCGCGCGCCATCACGCTGGTGCGCGAAAGCGTCGTTGTCGACATGCTGGCGCCGATCAAGATCGAATTCAGCCCCGGTTTCTACAGCAAGCCGCTGAGCGAGAAGGACGTCGCCGATTTCCGCAACAGCGGCATCAACGCCATCCACCATGCCGTCGGCCTGGGCGGCACGGATGCCTATACGCAGGCGATGGAATTCTTTGCCGTGTGGGGCAATTTCGTCGCCCGCAACAGCCATGTGCTGACCGGCGTCGGCAGCTTTGCCGATATCCTGCGTGCCAAGCAGGACGGCAAGGTGGCGGTGATCATGGGGCTGCAGAACGCCGACCATTTCCGCCGTCCCGCCGATGTTCAGACCTTTTATGAGCTTGGCCAGCGCTGCGCCCAGCTCACATACAATTCGCAGAACCGCATCGGGTCGGGCTCCACCGACCGGATTGACGGCGGCATCAGCGATTTCGGCGCCGCCATCATCGAGGCGATGAACAAGGTTGGCATGCTGGTCGACGTTTCGCACAGCGGCGATCGCACCACGCTGGATGCCATCCAGCTTTCGAAAAAGCCGATCGCCATCACGCACAGCAATTGCCGCGCACTGGTCGATCACCCGCGCGTCAAGCGGGACGAAGCGATCAAGGCGCTGGCGGCCAATGGCGGCGTGATGGGCATCACCGGCGTGCGGATGTTCGTGAAGAAGACCGACCCGACCACCATCGCCGATGTCGTCGATCACATCGATCATGTCGTGAAGGTCGCCGGGATCGATCATGTCGGCATTGGGACGGACAGCGACCTGAACGGTTATGACGACACCACGCCCGAGACCAACAAGATGCTGCGCGGGGCCTACAAGGATTCTTATGCCTTCCGCGAGAAGATCGACGTCGACGGCTTTGATCACCCGCTGAAGATGTATGATCTCACCGAGGAACTGATCCGCCGCGGCTATTCCGATGCCAATATCAAGGCGGTGCTGGGCGGCAATTTCCAGCGCCTGCTCACCCCGACCTGGGGCGGCTGAGCCGTGGCGCGTCCGCTGATCAGGGCGGCGCTGGCCGCGCTGGCTCTCTCCGCCGCGACCGCGCCGCTGCTGGCCGCGCCGGCTGCCACAACGGTCGCACCGGCGGAACTGGCTGGTTTCGTTGATGGCATCGTTGCCGAACAGATCGCCGCCCGCGAAGTCGCCGGCGCGGTGGTGACGGTGGTGCAGAATGGCCGCGTCGTGCTCAATCGTGGCTATGGTTTTGCCGATGTGGCATCCGGCGTGCCCGTTGATGCGACGCGCAGCCTGTTCCGCCCCGGTTCGGTGTCGAAACTCATCACCTGGACGGCGCTGATGCAGCAGATCGAACGCGGGCGCGTTGATCTTGACGCGGATGTGAACCGCTATCTGGATTTCACCATCCCGCCGTTCGAGGGCAAGCCGATCCGGGTGCGCGACCTGTTCACCCACAGTGTCGGCATGAGCGATGCGCCCGGCATCATCACCCGCGATCCAGCCAAGTTACTGACATTCCGCGACTGGATGAAGCGCAACATCCCGCGCCGTCTGTGGGCGCCGGGAACGGAGATCGCCTATTCCAACTATGGTGCGGCGCTGGCCGGCTATATCGTGGCCCAGGTGAGCGGCGAGGAGTTCGATCCTTATGTCGAACGCCACATTCTCGGCCCACTGAAGATGGATTCGACCTCGTTTCGCGAACCGCTGCGGCCGGCATTGGCACCTCGGATGACCAAGGGTTACCGTCTCGAAAAGGGGCGCTTTGTCGAGCAGCCGCCCGAACTGATCAGTGCGATCGCGCCGGCAGGCGCGGCTACCAGCAACGGGCCGGACATGGCGCGGTTCATCCGCATGCTGCTGGGCAAGGGCACGCTGGATGGCCAGCAGGTGCTGAAACCGGAAAGCGTGCGCTTCCTTCTTGCCGATGGACTGTCGAACGCGCCCGGTCTGCCCGGCATGGCGCACGGCTTCTTCGTCTTCCGCCAACAGGGTCCGCGCCTAGTCGGCCACGGTGGCAACACGGCGGATTTCCATTCGATCCTGGTGCTGGCGCCGGATGCAAACAGCGGCTTCTTCATTTCCGCGACCGGCGGCGTCGGCAGCTATGGCGCGCGCACCGAACTGGCCGATCTGCTGGTGGCCAAGCTGTTCCCCGATACGCCGATGGCGCGCCAGCCGCGCCCGGCGGACGAGCCGCAGCCGGCTGGGTCCTTCCGCGCCAACCGCCGCAATTACGATGCGCCGGTGCGCCCCGAATATGATGCGACTGTCGCCACTGCCGGTGCGGATGCGCTGACCGTCACCATGGAGAACAAGGCCAGCCATTGGGAACGCGTCGGCCCGCTGCTGTATGAGCGCGTCACCGCCACCGGCCGCGCCGGCCCGTTCGAACGGCTGCGCTTCGTCGAAGGCCCTGCCGGATGGCGGCTGGTGCTCGGCACCCAGCCGCACATGGCCTGGCATCAAGTTCAACCCTGATAAGCGCTATTGATTGCAAAGGATCTCCGCCATGCGTGCCACCTTCACCCGGCTCTGCGTCATGCTCCCCGCCGCGGCTTTGCTGGCGTTTGCGGCTGCGCCCGCCGCCGCAGCGTCGCCATCGGCCACATTCACGGCCCCGGCAGACTGGACGGCGAGCGGCGAAGCGGGTCTGGCCCGCTTCGCCGCGCCCGAAGCCAATTTCACGCTGACCGTGGTCGAGGTCGGCACCGCTGCCGATGCGCGCGCGGCGGTGCTGGCGGCCTGGGGCCGTGCCAAGCCCGGCTTTGCGCCTGTGCCGGCTGTGGTCAACGCGGCCGGCGCTGGTGATGGCTGGGATGAACGGGTCAGCTTCCAGTATGAAACCCCGCCCGCCGAAGGCAGAATCCGCGTCGCCAGCGCCCAGCGCGCCGGCGCGGGCTGGACCGTGCTGCTGATCGACGGCGCGATGGCGACCTATGCCAAGCGATCGGCCGCCGTGGGCCAGGTGCAGCAGAGCCTGCGCCCCGCCGGCTATGCGCCAGAGAATTTCGCCGGCAAACCGGTGCATCACCTGGCTCCCGATCGCGTCGCGGCGCTGCGCCAGTTCGTCGCCGATTCCGCCAAGGCGCTGGGCGTGCCAGGTGTTGGCTTGGCCTTCATCGATGGCGGCAAGGTGGTGTGGCAGGGCGGCGTTGGCGTGCGCGCGCTGGGTTCGAGCGAGCCAGTGGACGAACACACCAAATTCATGGTTGCCTCCAACACCAAGGGCATGGCGACATTGCTGCTGTCGATCCTTGCCGATGATGGCAAGCTGCGCTGGGATCAGAAGGTCGTCGATCTTTATCCGCAGTTCCGCCTTGGCAGTGACGAGGTGACGAAATCGGTGGAGGTACGCCATCTTGTGTGCGCCTGCACCGGCCTGCCGCGCAAGGATTTCGCCTTCATCCTGGCCGAACCGGGCGCGCCGGCATCCGATACGTTCGTGCAGCTGGCGCAGACCATGCCGACCAGCAAGTTCGGCGAATTGTTCCAGTATAATAATCTGATGGCCTCGGCGGCCGGCTATCTGGGCGGGGCATTGAGCTATCCCGGGATGGAACTGGGCGCGGCGTTCGACAAGGCGATGGAAGCGCGCATCTTCGGCCCGCTGGGCATGAAGGACACCGGCTTCGATTTCCAGCGCGGCATGGCCGGCAACTGGGCGCAGCCGCACGGCATGGGCCTTGATGGCCGTACCTATCTGTTGTCGAATGATTTCAACGCCACAGTCTATCCGCACCGCCCGGCCGGCGGCGCGTTTTCGACGGCGGCGGATATGGCCCAATATGCCCTGCTCGAACTCACCAAGGGCGTCGGCCCCGGCGGCAAGCGCGTGGTGAGCGAGGCCAACATCACCGAGCGCCGCAAGCGCGGCGTGCCGGTGGGCGAAAACATGTGGTATGGCATGGGCCTGTTCGATCGCGTCGCCTGGGGCGTGCCGGTTGTCACCCACGGCGGCACGCTGCAGGGTTATCACAGCAACTTCTATGCATTGCCCGATGCCGGCATCGGCGCCGTCATCCTCACCAATGCCGATCCCGGCGCGGCCATGCTGGGGCCGTTCCTGCGCCGCCTGATGGAAGTGGTCTACGATGGCCGCCCCGAAGCCGCGGCCGATATCGCCGCCGCCGCCGCCCGCCAGCAGACCCAGGTCGCTGCCCGCCGTGCCCGGTTGACCCTGCCCGGCGATCCTGCGGTGATCGCTGGCCTGGCGCCGCGCTACCGCAGCCCGGAAGGCCTGATCGTCAACATCAGCCAGCGCAGCGGCCAGCCGTGGCTGAAGGCCGGTTTCGTCGAAGGCCCGTTCGCCACCCGCAAGAACGCCGATGGCACCTTGTCGATCGTCTCGTCCGGGCCGGGGCTGGTGGGTTTTGACGCGCAGGTGGGCAGCAAGGACGGCGTGCGGACGCTGACCGTGCGCGATGCGCAGCATGATTATATATACGCCGAACAACGTTGAGCAGTGGCCTTGACGCAACGGCGGCCAGAATCCTGCAACACTTGTCCTGATTGGGATTGATTTCTCTCATCGGACGTGATGCATCAAAGTTGTTAGCATATTCCAAGAGGGGGAAGCGCTGTGAAGAAGCAAGTTCTGCTGGGGTCGGTCGGAATCGCGATGCTGCTGGCGGGGGCGCCGGCGCTGGCCGCCGATGCCGATGACGACGCTGCTGCCAAGGAAATCATCGTCACGGCCCAGCGCCGCCAGCAGACGATGATCGAAGTGCCGCAATCGGTTTCGGTCGTGAATGGCGAAGCGCTGCAGCGTCAGCAGGCGGCAAGCTTCCTGGATTATGCGGCGCTGGTGCCGGGCTTCACCGTCACCCAGGCCAACCCGGGGGAATCGCGGCTGATCCTGCGCGGCGTCAACACCGGTTCGGTCGGGTCGACCGTCGCGGTTTATGTTGATGACGTGCCGTTCGGTTCCAGCGGAAGCCTTTCCAACGGCGGCGTTCTGGCCGGCGATTTCGACACGTCGGATATCGAGCGTGTGGAAGTCCTGCGCGGCCCGCAAGGCACGCTCTATGGCTCCAACGCGCTGGGCGGCGTGCTGAAATATGTGACGGCCAAGCCCAAGCTGGGCACGGTCGAGGCGGCAGGCCGCATTGGCGTTGAAGATACCAAGGGCGGCGGCAGTGGCTGGCTGACCACGGGCGTCGTCAACCTGCCGGTGGGTGACAAGATCGCCGTTCGCGCCAGCGGCTATTACCGTTCCAACCCCGGCGTGGTGGATGCCGCCGGCCGCAATGCCACCGGTGTCGACAAGAACCAGAGCTATGGCGGCCGCGTGTCGGTGCTGTTCCAGCCGACCGACAATTTCTCGGCCCGCCTGTCGGCCCAGATGCAGAATATCCGTGTCGACAGCCCCGGCAGCTTCACGGTTGATCCGCTGTCGGTGCGCCCGGTCAACCCGGTTACCGGCATCAGCACCGGCGGCCAGCGCGTGCGGTACGAGCGTTATCCGGAACTGAACGAACTGGATTATCGCCTGTATAGCGGCGTGCTGGATTGGGATCTGGGCTTTGCCACCCTGACCTCGGTGACGAGCTATGCCGAACAGAACCAGCGCCAGATCAGCGACGTCAGCACCAACGCGGCGCGTAACACGGCGCAGGCGGTTTATGGCGGCACCCCGCCGACCACTGTCGGCCTGTTCTTCCAGAACGATATCAGCCTGGAAAAATTCACGCAGGAAGTGCGCCTGGCGTCGCCCGATGGCGGCACGTTCGAATGGCTGGTCGGCGGCTATTACACCCATGAAGACAGCGCGCTGGTTCAACAGTTCGCGCCGTTCAACCTGACGACGCGGGCGATCATCCCGGCAGCCGGCACCTTTGGTCCGTTCACCTTCACCAAGTTCGTGACGGCGGGCATCCAGGCCAAATATGAAGAAATCGCCGTGTTCGGCAGCGGCACGCTGCACGTTTCGGACCGTTTCGACATCACGGCCGGCGGGCGTTACAGCCGCAACAACCAGTCGTCGGTGCAGTCGGTGATCCAGCTGGGCAATGGCAGCCCGCAGAACGGCAAGTCCGATGAAGGCGTGTTCACCTGGTCGGTAGCACCGCGCTTTGAAGTCAGCGACAATTTCTCGATCTATGCCCGTGCGGCCAAGGGCTACCGCCCCGGCGGCCCGAACTTCATCCCGCCCAATGCGCCGGCCAGTTTCCCGACCCAGTTCGGCGCCGACACCATTGTCAGCTATGAAATGGGCGTCCACTTCCAGAGCAGCGATCGCAAGCTGACCCTGGATGCGGCGGCCTACACGCTGGATTGGGACAATGTGCTGATCACCTCGACGGTCACCACCGCGGCCGGCCCGGTGGGCGTGAACAGCAATGGCCGTCGCGCCCGCAGCCAAGGCTTTGAAGCCAGCGCCACCCTGCGCCCGACGAAGGGCCTGACCATCGGCCTGAACGGTGCCTTCACCGATGCCAAGCTGCGGGATGACACCATCCCGCCGGGCGGTGGCCTGAACCTCACCGGCGGTCTGGCCGGCGATCAGCTGCCCTATTCGCCGCGGCTTTCGGGCAATGTGAGCGCCGATTACGAATGGACCGTTGGTGATGGCGCGATGGCCTATGTCGGTGCCAGCGCGCGGATCATGGGTGATCAGACCGGTGGCTTCAACGCCGCTTATCGCACCGCCTTTGGCCGCCGCATCCAGATCGACAGCTACACCGTGGTCGACGCCCGCGCCGGCATCGATTTCGGCAAGCTTTCGATCTCGGTGTACGCCCGCAACCTGTTCAATTCCTATGGCGTGGTGAGCGCCGGCGAATATCCGTTCGCCGTTCCGGCGGCGATCGGTGGCGCTGGCTTGCCGCTGATGGCTGCCAACACCATCCGTCCGCGCGTTCTGGGGGTGACCCTGGGCGCACGCTTCTGACACGAAAAAGGACGGCCGGCGCATCACGCGCCGGCCGCTTCTTCCTCAGGGCCGGAGCTTGGTGCTCCGGCCTCTTTTTTTCAGTTTTGCGCCGCCGATACGATGCGCAGCACGTTGCCGCCCCACATCTTGGCCAGATCGGCGTCGCTGTAACCGGCGGCGCGCAGGCGCTCCGTCACCTTGGGCAGGGCCGAGATATCCTCATAGCCGGCCAACCCGCCGCCGCCGTCCCAATCGGCGCCAAAGCAGAGGTGATCAACGCCCGCGACCTTGATGGCGCGCAGCACCATCGTCATGTACGCCTCGAAATCGGCGGCCCACATCGGCTCGGTCTTGTCGAGCGCGCGCCATTTGCGCACCATCTCGGCCTGCTCGGCCGGGGTCAGCTTGTCGCTATGCTCATACTGGCCGAACACCTCGGCGCGCGCGGGAGTCATGTTCATGGTCGACATGAAGATGGTGGAAATGCACATGGCGCCGCCCTTGGCCGCCAACTGTTTCAGGCGGCCTTCATCCAGGTTGCGTGGATGATCGAACGTCGATCGCAAGCTGGAGTGCGACAGCAGGATCGGCCGTGTTGACAGCGCCAGCATCTGATCGAACGCCGCGTCGGAAGCATGGCTGGCATCGATGGCGATGCCGAGCCGGTTCATCTCCTTCACCCACTGCTTGCCCAACGGGCTCAAGCCGCCCCATTTCGCCGTATCGGTGGCGGAATCGGCGAACTGGTTGTTGGCCGAGTGCACCGGGCTGGCCAGCCGCACGCCGCGGCGGTGGAACTCCGCCAGCAACGACAGGTCTTCGCCCAGCGGATAGCTGTTCTCCATCGATTTGAAGGCGATCAGCTTGCCGGCCTTGTCGAGCCGGCGGGCATCAGCTGCGGTCAGCGCAGGTGCGATGGCCTTGCCATTGGCCGCAATGGTGCGGCCAATCAGGTCGGATCGGCCCCGTGCAAACGCCAGCGCATTGGCATAGCCCTTGGCCGTCAGCGGCCCCTGTTCGGTGTAGATGGCAAAGAAGCCGCCATCGAGCGCGCCATCCTGCATGCGCGGAATGTCGAGCTGGGCGATATCATTGGCGTAACTGTGGCGCGTCGCGAAATCCCAGCCCGGCCGCGCAAAGCTCATCCCGGTGTCGAGGTGGGTGTCTAGCGTCAGAAAAGCGCTGTGCGGCGCCGGCGCCGCCGTGGCCGCACTGGCCAGCAGCAGCGCCGGCAGTAACAGCGCCTTCACTTGCCGCCCTCCACCGGTTTCAGATCGAGATCGTGATAATCCC
>NZ_JAUMBI010000008.1:4531-4888 GCF_032115815.1 Sandarakinorhabdus sp. | reverse complement strand
GCACCCTGCCGGCCGGCCTTGACCAGTGGCCAGTCCGCCGCCAGCCCGCGCACCACGAACGGCGTCGTGGCCCCGGTCAACCGGTCAGCCAACGCTTCCGGCGCCAGAACCTCTTCGGCCACGCGCGGCAGGCGATCAAGATGCGATGCTTCAACCATCCGCACGCTTGTTCTTGCGGCGCACCAACCGCGCCAGATTGCCCAGTGACGCCAGCGCCATGTAGGAGGGCAGCAGATGGCCTTCGGCATGAAGTTCGGCCAGTGCACCCGGCTCCAGCGCTGCCAGCCGGTCTTCGTTGACCAGGTGATAGCCCACCAGACGGTGCATGGCGCCGTTATCGAGCGTGACGTCCATCGA
>NZ_JAUMBI010000008.1:0-4521 GCF_032115815.1 Sandarakinorhabdus sp. | reverse complement strand
CTGAGCGCAGCGAAATAGTCGCCGCTGGCACGATAGCCGGCATCAAGTGCGCCCAGCATATCGGCAATCTGCTCGACATGGGGTGTCGGCTGACCACCCGGTTCGAACAGCTTCACGCCCTCATCAGCAGCGGCCCCGCTGCGCGACACGCGCGGGTGATCCATGTCGATATGCACCTGGCCCGGCCCATCGCCTGTCTTGCTGCGGCCAACCAGAAACGGCTGCACCAGCATGGCCAGCGGGCGGTTGGTGGCGTCCCACTGGTCGCCCTCGAGATAGAGATTTTCGCCGGGTTCAAAGCCGAACAGCGCCAGCGCCGAAAACGCGCCGCTGTCATCGTCCTTGCGAAACAGGATGGGATAATCCGTGGCAAGCCGGCGGAATTCGGCCGGCACGGTGAGACAGGCCATCACCGCATCGCCCAGCGCCGCAGCGGGCTGCACAAGCACGCGCAGATCGGCGTGATCGTCGTGGTTCAGGATCTGGTGGCTGGTCATGGCTGTGGTCCGTGTGGTCAGGCGGCTTGGGTCGCGATGGCGGCGAGGTAGGTGCGATTCTCGGGCAAGGCCGATGTCATATGGCGGGCACGATCTTGCACCTCCGCCAAGCGTGCAGCAGCGGCCTTTATGGCGGCGGCGGGCGGCGGTGACTGGAGCAGAGACTGGGGCAGCGGATAGCCCATGCCATACAGGATGTAATGCTGGCTGGCGGCCGGGAACATCTCGTCATACAGGGGGAAATCGCGGGCCGATGGCGGATGCTGGCGCCACAGGATCAGATCTTCAGCCAGTCGTTCCGGGATGGTGGCGGGATCACGCTGCGCCAGCCAATATGGCTCGGTCCGGCGGCTGAGCACATAGTGAAGCTTCAGGAAGGCGATGATGCGATCCCAGCGATAGCGGAACAGTTCATTGAAACGGCGGGCCGCCACCGCCATCGCCTCGTGGCTGCACGGCAGCACATCGGCCAGCGCCCGCGCCGACAGTTCGATCAGCACGATGGCTGAGGCTTCCAGTGGCTCGATGAAGCCGGCGGACAGCCCAACCGCGACGACATTGCCCTGCCAGAAGCGCGCGCGGTGGCCGGTGGCAAAGCTGAGCTTGCGCGGGGCCAAGGCCATCGCATCCGCCCCCGGCACATGGGCGGCGACATGGGCGCGCAGCAAGCTGTCCGCCTCATCATCGCTCATGAAGCGTGAACTGTAGACGCAGCCGATGCCGCGCCGGGTCGGCAGTGCGATGTCCCAGATCCACCCCGCCCGGTGGGCGGTGCCGATGGTTTGCGATGCGACGGGACTGCCCGGCAGCACCGGGACCTGCACGGCCAACGCCGTATCGTTGAACGACACATCTGAACGATCAATCCATTCGACGCCGCAATGACCGCCGATCAGCCGCGCGGCCTGGCCGGTGCAATCGATGAACAGATCAGCCGCCAGTATGCGCCCGTCCTTCAACATCAGGGCCGCGATGTCGCCATTGGCGGCCGCCGTCGTGCCCACCACGTCGGCTGCAACGTGACTGATACCCAGGTTCTGCGTGGCATGGCGGGTGAGCAATCTTGCGAATTTGCCGGCATCGAAATGATAGGCATAGTTCAGCGCACCGGCATAATCCGGCATGGCGCGCTGGCGCGGTGCCAGATGCTGGGCACAGGCGGCGGCCTGTGCGGTCATCGCTTCGGCAAAGCTGGTGCCCTGTGCCTGCGCCGCATGGGCGTGCAGCAGCGCCGCCATCTCACCGGCTGGTGGCAGGGTGAAGGGGTGGAGATAGGAGTCACCAACCTCGCCCGTGACCCAGCCATCAAAGCGTGATCCCTGCTTGAACGATGCATCGCAGGCCCGCAGGAAATCGGCTTCGGCGAGGCCGATGCTTGCCAGCGTCTCGCGCATGGTTGGCCAGGTGCCCTCGCCCACGCCGATTGTCGGGATGTCGGGCGATTCCATCAGGGTGATGGCCAGATCGGGACGCCGGGCCGCCAGCACGCAGGCCGTGAGCCAGCCGGCGCTGCCGCCGCCAACGATCACCACCTGAAATGGCGTGCCATCCCTCACGTTCACCCTCTCCAGAACCTACAGTGGCAGAGCAAAAGAAGAGCCGCAACGCTGGCGCGTGCGGCTCTTCATGCGGCCCGTCGTCCGGGAACGCGTCCTTCGGGTCAGAAGGAGAAGCGCACCCCAGCGGTGTAGCGGGCATAGCCCGGTGCCGCAAAGAACACCGTCTGATCGTTGCGCATGCGGCCGCGACGATCAGCATTGGTGATGTTGATGCCTTCCACGAACGCGGTCAGGCCCTTCTTGAACTCCCAGGACGCGCTGACGTCGAACTGGCCATAGGGATCGACATAGAAGGGATCGAAGCCATAGCCCGACAGGAAGCCATCGCGCCAGTTGTAGGCGACACGGGCCTGGATGCCATTCTTGTCATAGAAGAGAACGGCGTTGGCACTGTCGCTGACCCCGTTCACCGCGAATTGGGTGGCGGTGTAGCGCAGCGTGTTGTCGAAGCGGGTATCGCTGTTGACGATGGTGTAGTTCAGGATGACGCCGATGCCGGTGTCCCAGAAGCTGTGCTGAACGGCGAATTCGAAGCCGTGCAGCTTGGCCACCTGAGCGCTGTTACCCGGGATGGTGGAGGTGAACACCACATCGGGATCGGCGGCCTGGCCGATGACACCGCTGGGCACGCCATTGGTCAGTTGCACCACGCTGGGCCGGTTGACGGCCAGCCATCCCAGAATGGCGGCAAAGTTCGGGTTACCGCCCAGCGCCGTCCGAGCGGCCTGAACCGCTGCGCCTTGCGCCGGGTTCGGCAGATCGAACAACGGCCCTTGGGTTGTGGTGTTGGCGATGAAGTTGCTGACATTCTTGTGGAAGAAGCCAACCGACACATAGGAGTCACGCCCGTAATACCATTCCGCCGACAGATCGATGTTCTTCGACTTGTAAGGCAACAGGCCCGGGTTGCCGCTGCTGGCCGTGCTGCCGCCGTTCGGGCGCAGCGGCTGGGCAACGGTGATGCCGCCCTGCATGCTGGTGTAATCCGGACGCGTGATGGTGTGGCTGTACGAGGCGCGCAGGCGGATGCTGTCGATCGGCGCCAGATCGAAATCGAAGGCCGGCAGCCAGTTGTTGTATTCACCGCGCAAGGTGGTGAAATCCGAGGCACCTCCAAGCACCAGGCCCATTTCATTGTCGGCCACCCAGACGACCCCGGTCGGGATCGGCACCAGCGCCGACGAATTGATCCGGGTCTTTTCATACCGGATGCCCAAGCGCAGGTTGGCGCGCATGTCACCCAGATCGAACTTGTGGGTGGTCTGCAGATAGGGCGCCCAGGTTTCTTCACCGATACGGCGATCGGTTTGATACTGGGCAAGGCACGAACCCGGCACAGTTGTGGCGTTGCAGATGCCAAGCCGGCTTTGCAGCAGATCCACCAGAGCCGCGGTATCGACCTGGAAATAGCTCGGGATGATTGCCGGGTCCTGCGAACCGTTCATGCCCTTCAGGCGCTCGGCGAGCGGGGTCGCGGCATAGAGCGCATCGGGCGTGTCGGCTGCGCTGAGCGTACCACCCCAGCTGTCGTTCTGGATGACGCCGAAGGCCGAACGCACCTTGTTCTCGGTGTAGGTCACACCGAAATCCAGGCTGTCGATGAAATCCGATTCGAAATCATAGCCGCCGCGCAACGACACCTCGTTGATGGTGTCCAGCATGTAGGCATTGCGGAAGCTGTTGCCGGCCGGGCGGATGTTGCTGGCCTGAATGCCCGCACCCGGATGCATGGCAACCGAGATGACCGGCATTTCGGTGGTGAAATCCACCTTCTGGCTGGCGACGCCAAAGATGGCGCTGCCAACCGCGCTGTTGCTGCCGTAAGGCGAAGTCGGCTTGCTTTCCGCCGTCGAATGGTGCGCATCGAGTTCGAGGCGCAGTCCGCCCGGGCCGTCCCACTTGATGTTGCCGCCCAGCGACTTGTTAATGTTGCGGTTGGCCGCCAGTGCGCCGGTGATGGCGAGATCCTTGCCTTCGCCGGCACCGAACCCTTCGGCATAGAAATTGGGACCTGCGGCCGGGCCATTGGTCCAGCTGCTGGACGTGTTGTTGTGGTTGAACCACACGCCGATGCTGTTGGTGCGAGCGTCGATGGTGTTCTGCGAATAGGTGTAGTCCAGCACCATGTTCAGCGTGTCGGTGGGCTTCACCTGCAGCACGACCTGGCCGTTGATGCGTTCACGATCGATGTCGGTGAAATCATAGCCGGCGTTCTGGGTGACCTGATAGGTATCGGTCGGGCCCGGGCGGTTCTGGGTCTTGGCGAAATTGCCGCGCCAGTCATTGGCGTCAACCGGCAGCGAACCCCAGTTGTTCTCGTTGCCCAGATAGCCTTCGCGCCAGCCGGCGTTGAACTGCGCCAGGCTCGCCTTGCGGCGCTGGTAGATGCCCGTGACAAGGATGCCGACGCGATCATCGGCAAAGGTCTTGGACAGGATGCCCGACACTTCCGGGGTCACCTTGGT
>NZ_JAUMBI010000007.1:0-20400 GCF_032115815.1 Sandarakinorhabdus sp. | reverse complement strand
CCACCCTGTTCGGCACCGCCGCTGCCGTGGGGGTGGTCAGCGTGATTACCGCCAAGCCCAAGCCCGGTTTCTCCGGCGAAGTGCGCGTGGGCTATGGCAATTATGATCAGCGCCGCATCGATGGCCATATCAACCTGGGCAACGACATCATCGCCCTGCGCGTCGCTGGCGCCATGAAGCTGCGCGACGGCGTGGTGGAAAACATCGCCGGCCGCCCCGGCTCGCAAACGCCAAATGGTCCGCGCGTGGATGATCTGAACGGCCAGGGCCAATATGGCGCCCGCGTCTCGTTGCGCTTCACGCCCACGCCCGATCTCACCGCCGATCTGGTGGCCACCTATGATGGCCAGCGCGCACCGGGCACGGCCTTCTCGTCGGGCACGTTCGCGCCAACAGGCGGCACCACCAGCCCCTACAGCTTCAAGGAAGCCGCCGGTTCACCGTTCAGCGCCGCCGTACTGGGCGCCGATCAGCCCAGCCTGACGCGCAACGTCTATGACGTGAACCTGACCGTGAACGGCAAGATCAGCGACGCGTGGAGCATCACCACCATCGCCGGCTATCGCAATTTCGACAGCAATGAAGTGTTCGATGCCGATGGAACCCAGGCCTGGTATCTGGAATTCGCCGAGGATGCGCGCGGCGAACAGATGAGCTTTGAAGCCCGCGCCAATTTCGACAGCGAGAAGCTGCGCGGCTTCTTCGGCGCCAATTATTTCGCCGAAACCGGTTTCCAGGCCGTGCCGTTCAGTTCGGAGGAAGGCATTTTCCTGCAGTGCGCGGCGCGGCTGGTGCCGGGCCTGGCCTGCATCAACAACGCCACCGGCGTGGTGGAGGCCGCCCGCGCGACCGCGATCCTGACCGGCGGGGCCGCCACCGTGCTGCCCTATTCGGCCGAACTGTTCCGCAACTCGGCCGATATCACCACCTTCAGCGTGTTCGGTGACATCACGGTGATCCCCACCCCGCGACTGGAAATCAACCTGGGCGGCCGCTGGCTGACCGAAGATCGTGACAGCGGCATTTCCACCCGCATCCCCAACACGGTGATCACCCGTGGCCCGCTGATTCCGGGTGGCATCAACACCAATGGCGAGGTGCTCAGCGCGTCGAGCCGGTTCGATGCCTTCCTGCCGCGCGCCAACATATTGTTCCGCGCCACCGACAATGTGAACCTCTATGCCACCTATTCGCGTGGCCGCCGCTCGCCGGTGGTGCAGGTCAATGCCGGCCGGGTGGGCGGCGTGCTGGCCCCGGCGGTGCGGGTGTTCCCGGCCGAACTGCTCGATAACTTCGAAGCCGGCGTGAAGGGCACCATCGGCAAGCTGAATTTCAGCATCGGCGCCTACCTCATCAAGTACAAGGATTTCCAGATTTCGGTGCCGCAGCAGGGTGCGCCGGCGCTGATCGTCAATGCCGATGCCACCAACAAGGGTGTGGAAGCCGAATTCAGCCTGAACCTGTCGGAAAACGTGCGACTGTTCGCCAACGGTGCCTATATCGATGCCCGCGTCAGCAGCGATCCGCGCTTCGGCAATTTCGCCGGCGATCGCTTCCGCCTGCAATCGGAATGGCAGGGTTCGGCTGGCGCCAATTTCCGCCTGCCGCTGGGGGACACGATCGAGCTGTTCGCCAACCCGAACGTCACCCACCGTTCCAGCGTGTTCTTCGAACTGCCCAACAACCCGGTAACCAGCCAGGGTCCGGTCACGCTGGTCAACCTGCGCGCCGGCGTGCGTGATCAAAAGGGCAAGTGGGAAGTCATCGGCTTTGCCAACAATTTGTTCGATCAGGAATATCTGCTCGACGGCGGCAACACCGGCGGGGCGTTCGGCATCCCCACCTTCATTCGGGGCCTGCCGCGGCTGTTCGGGGTTGAAGCCATCGTTCGCTTCTGATGCCGATGGGGCAAGGGGAACCGCCCTCCCCTTGCCCCACCTCCCGCCCCGGTCTATCCGACAAGCATGAGCGAAGCTGCAATCAGCCTGCGTGGCCTGACCAAGACCTATGCCGGCGGCAAGCAGGCGCTGAAGGGGATTGATCTCGACATTCCGCGCGGTTCCATCTTTGGCCTGCTTGGGCCCAACGGCGCCGGCAAATCCACCACCATCAACATCCTCGCCGGCCTGGTGAACAAAACCGCTGGCAGCGCCCGCATCTGGGGCTTCGACATCGACGAGCATCCGCGCAACGCCAAGGCCAGCATCGGCATCGTGCCGCAGGAACTGGTGTTCGATGCCTTCTTCACGCCGTTCGAGACGCTGGAATTGCAGGCCGGCCTGTTCGGCGTGCCCAAGGCCAAACGCCGGACCATGGAATTGCTGAAGGCGGTGCGTCTGGACGACAAGGCGCATGTCTATTCGCGCACCTTGTCGGGCGGCATGAAGCGCCGGCTGCTGGTGGCAAAGGCGCTGGTGCACAATCCGCCGGTGCTGGTGCTGGATGAGCCGACGGCGGGCGTGGATATCGAACTGCGCCAACTGCTGTGGGATTATGTGCGCGATCTGCACGCGCAGGGCACCACCATCGTGCTGACCACCCACTATCTGGAAGAAGCCGAAAGCCTGTGCGACCGCATCGCCATCATCAACCACGGCCAGGTGGTGGCCAACGACGAAACGTCGAAGCTGCTCGGCACCACCGGCGACAAGGTGCTGGAAGTGGTGGTGGACCGCGATCTCGAGGTGGTGCCGCCCGCACTTTCGGGCTGCAAGGCCATGGAACTGAAAGGCCCGCGCACGCTGGTCATCACCTATGACAAGCGCCACAACAATGCCGGCGCCGTGCTGGCGATGCTGGCCAGCGCCGGGCTGGGCGTGGTGGAGGTTTCCACCCGCGAAGCCGATCTGGAAGATGTGTTCCTGGAACTGACCAGTGGCAAAAGCGCCGCCTGAGGCCCGCCATTTCGATGCCATCGTGGTGGGATCCGGCGCCGCCGGGCTGACCGCGGCATTGCACCTGGCCGAACATGGCACGGTGGCCGTGCTGGCCAAGGGCGATCTGGCTGATGGCTCCACCGCCTGGGCGCAGGGCGGCATCGCCGCCGTGCTGGATGCCGGCGACACGGTGGCGGCGCATGTGGAAGACACGATGGTGGCCGGCGCCGGCCTCAACCACCGCGCCACGGTGGAATATGTCGCCAGCAATGCATCGGCCGCGATCGACCGGCTGGCTGAATTGGGTGTGCCGTTCAATCCCGGCGAAACGGTTTCCGAACGCTGGCACCTCACCCGTGAAGGCGGCCACAGCCATCGCCGCATCGTGCACGTGGATGATGCCACTGGCTGGGCGGTTTCACAGGCGCTGATCAAGGCGGCGCAGGCGCATCCCAACATCACGCTGGTGCCGCACATGGCCGCGGTGGATCTCATCACCCACCGCCATGTGCTGCACGAACGCTTCCCGCAGCGGCGCTGCCACGGCGTTTATGCACTGGATGTGAAGAAACGCCATGTCGTGCGTTTCGTGGCGCCGGCCACAGTGCTGGCCACCGGCGGCGCGAGCCGGGTCTATCTTTATTCCACCAATCCCGATGGCGCGACCGGCGACGGCATCGCCATGGCGTGGCGGGCGGGCTGCCGGGTATCGAACATGGAATTCAACCAGTTCCACCCGACCTGCCTCTATCACCCCAAGGTACGCAATTTCCTGATCACCGAAGCCGCGCGCGGTGAAGGCGGGCAGCTGAAACTGCCCGACGGCAGCCGCTTCATGGCGCGTTATGACGACCGGCTGGAGCTCGCCCCGCGCGATGTGGTGGCGCGCGCCATCGATGCCGAAATGAAGCGGCTGGGGCTGGAGCATGTGCTGCTCGATCTGACGCACCTGGGCGCTGATTTCATCAAGGCGCATTTCCCCACCATCCACGCCCGGCTGCTGGAGCTGGATATCGATTGCACGGTGCAGCCCATCCCGGTGGTGCCGGCGGCGCATTACAGCTGCGGCGGCGTGATGGTGACGCTGGATGGCCGCACCGATCTGGCAGGCCTGTGGGCGGCCGGCGAAGTGACCCAGAGCGGCCTGCATGGCGCCAATCGGCTGGCATCGAACTCGCTGCTGGAATGCCTGGTGTTCGGGCAGGCCGTGGCCGACGATATCAGTTCGTCTGGCCCGCCTGCCGCAGCGCCGGACGTGAAGCCTTGGGATGAAAGCCGGGTCACCGACAGCGACGAGGAAGTGGTGATCGCCCACAACTGGGATGAACTCAGGCGGTCCATGTGGGATTATGTCGGCATCGTGCGCACGGAAAAGCGGCTGGAGCGTGCCGCCCACCGGGTGAAGAACCTGCGCAAGGAAGTGCAGGATTATTACGGCAATTTCCGCATCACCGCCGATCTGATCGAGCTCAGGAATCTGGTGACGGTGGCCGATCTGATCGTGCGTTCCGCCCGCCGCCGCCGCGAAAGCCGCGGCCTGCATTACAGCACGGATTATCCCGCCATGGCTGCCGAAGCGGTGGACACCATCCTTGATCCGGTGATGACGCGCGAAGCCTGATCCAGGCGCTGTCCTACACGGCCTGATCCTGCCATCATGGCGGTGCCGGCAGTGCAACTGTCAGGGATGAAAGCGCCGAAATTTCCTGAATCCGGTACGATTCGTCAAAACTGGCAAAGCTGAAGACCGGCTGCCGACAGCCGGTTGCTCTTTCAAAATCGAACCTACGCTGCCGCCCGCCGTGTCAACGGAAACGGCTGCGGCTGGCCGAACAGCCAGCCTTGCGCCAGATCGCAACCCAGGCGGGTGAGCAGCTGGCGCTGGGCATCATTCTCCACCCCTTCGGCCACCACCTGCTTGCCCATCGAATGCGCCAGATCGATGGTGGCCCGCACCACCTGCTGGTTGCCAGCCGATTCCGACAGGCGGGCAATGAAGCTGCGATCGATCTTGACGATATTGGCCGGCACGTCGCGCAACTGGATCAGGCTGGCATGGCCGGTGCCAAAATCATCCAGCGCCACGTTCACGCCGGCATCGCGCAGGCATTCCAGCGCCTCGATCAGCGCACCGCCCAGCCCGCCCATCACCACCGATTCGGTGACTTCCACCACCAGCGCGTGCGGCGGCACCCGGTTGCGGGCCAGTTCATCGAGGATGGCGACGGCGGCCGCCGTGCCCTGCAACTGGCTGCCAACGAAATTGACCGCCATGCTCAGATCCCGGCCGTCGCTGCGCAGCCGGGCCAGCTGGTCCAAGGCCGATTTCAGCACATGGGCCTGCAGTTGGGGCAGCAGCGTGGATTCGCGCAGCACATCGGGGAAATCGCCGGGGGCCAGCAGCCCCAGCCGCGGATGCTGCCAGCGCAGCAGCGCCTCATAACCCACCAGCGTATCATCCAGCTGCACGACGCGCTGGTAATGCAGCAGGAACTGGTTCCCGGCCAGGCCAACACGGGCTTCCGACAACAGGCGGCTGCGCGCTTCGGCTTCATCGGCCATGCTGCTGTCGTAACTGCGCCAGCAGCCACGGCCCGCCGCCTTGGCCCGATACAGCGCCAGATCGGCCTGCTTGAAGATGCGGGCCAGCGAAATGCCCTTGTCTTCCGACGAGCTGTGGCCGGCACAGATCGAGATGGTGAGATTATGGCCCGAATGCCTGAGCGGCACACCCGATGACAGCGCGATCATCTGGCGCACGGCCGACAGACGTTCGCGCGCCGCGCCGGTGAGCAGGATCACGAACTCGTCCCCGCCAACACGAGCGATATTGGCTTCGGGGCCGGCCGCCGCAGTCAACCGTTCCGCCACTGCCACGATCAGCGCGTCACCGGCATCATGGCCAGCCATATCATTGGTCTGCTTCAGGAAATCGATGTCGATGGCAATCACGTCGATGCCGGAATTGCGGGTCAGCGGCTGCTCCAGCATGTTCTGGAACAAGGCGCGGTTGCCCAGGCCGGTGAGCGCATCGGTGGTCGCCACCCGGAACAGGGTCTCACGTTCGGCATCGGCGGCATCGGCATCGCGGCGCAGCTGGCGGAAGCGATCGGCAATGGCCAGCGACAGCAGCAGCGATTCCCAGCCGACGGCGGCAAAGCCGGCAAGATCGACCAGATCATCCTGCGGCAGCAGGCCAAAATTGCGGAAGATGCGCAGCACCAGCACCGCCAGCGCCGGCAGCCAGCCCGCCAGATAATACCAGATCGCCCGGCTGCCACGCAGCGCCGCAAAACCCGAACCAATCATGAGCGTGAGCGTGACGATGACCAGCGTGATGTTGAGCAAAAGATCACCCAGCGCCGCCGGAAACAGCGTGTCGAACGCGGCGACCACCGATGTGAGCGCAACGCCCATGCCGGCGATCTGGCCAAAATCGATCAGGCGCTGGGGCAGCTTGTCCCTTTCGATCAGCGAGAAGAAGAAGGCGGCGCCAGACACCACCATCAGACCGATCAGCAGGTAGAAGGTGCGCACCGCCGCCGGCCCGGCCAGGAACGGGAAGACATTGAGGATCGCGCCCGACCATACCAGGAGATAGCCCAGGCTGCCCGCCAGCCAGACCACATACCAGCGCTGGAAACCGGTGCGCAGCCAGGTGAGCAGGAACATGTTGTAGACGAAGGCCGAAAACAACATGCCGAGCACAAGCGCGACCTGCACCGTCCAGCGCAGCACATGCGATTCATGGCCAGCGGCATCCATCGCCTTGATGGTGCGCAACAGGCCCGGCGCATCCATGTTGCGATAACCGATCTGGATGGCGGCCACATCAGGGCCCGCCACCGGAATCTGGAAGCGCAGATTATTGCCCATGGTCCAGTTGCGGCCGAGTTCGAACTGGCCGCGGTGGATCACCGCCACCCCGCCGTCGTGCACCACCCGGATTTCGATGGCGGTGAAACGGACATTGTCGATCACCAGGTTCCAGTCCACCGGCATGCGCTGCAAGCGCGCCGGATCAATGGCGAACCAGGTCCAATTGCCGGGTGGATCCTTGCGCGAAACCGGGGAAATGGGGGTGATGCAACTGTTGCCCTGACAGGTCGGAATTTGCCTGTACGCAAGTTGCACGTTCTCTGCCCGCGCGGGTGCAACCCATAGCGCGAAGAACAGCCCCACCACCAACACGATCAGACCCCAAGATCGTTTGGTGAAGGGGGCCAGGCGGCTCATCAGAACCGATGTCGGTCTGCTGCCTTGTCGCAACATTCCGTCCTTTGCTTACCCCTCGTAAGAGACAAACATACGGGAGAAGCCGTTTAGGAACCATTACCGCCCCGTTCTGCAGGCGGTTATACAAGGTAAATGCCCCGATAATTCAGTCCGAATCAGCGCATTAACTGCCGAACATCGGCAAGATGCCCCGAAATTGCCGCCGCTGCCGCCATCGCGGGCGACAACAAGTGGGTGCGCGCGCCCGGGCCCTGCCGGCCAACGAAATTGCGATTCGAGGTGCTGGCGCAACGCTCGCCCGCCGGCACCTGATCGGGGTTCATGCCCAGGCACATGGAACAGCCCGGTTCCCGCCATTCAAAGCCGGCGTCGATGAAGATGCGGTCCAGCCCTTCGGCCTCGGCCTGGCGCTTGACGAGGCCGGAACCCGGCACGACCAGCGCCTGCCGCACGTTGCCCGCCACCTTGCGGCCGCGCACCACATCAGCGGCCACGCGCAAATCCTCGATGCGGCTGTTGGTGCAGCTGCCGATGAAGATATTCTCCACGGCCACATCTTCCATGCGGGTCCCGGGGGCGAGGCCCATGTAATCGAGGCTCTTCTGCGCCGCAGCGCGCTTGCCGGCATCGGCAAAGCTGGCGGGATCGGGCACCACATCGGTGATGGCCACCACGTCATCCGGGCTGGTGCCCCAGGTGACGAGCGGGGCAATAGCGCTGCCGTCGATCTCGATGCACTTGTCGTAAGTGGCACCCGGATCGGTTTTCAGCGTCTTCCACCAGGCCAGCGCTGCCTCCCACGAATCGCCGGTGGGGGCGCGCGGACGGCCCTGCACATAGGCGAACGTCTTTTCATCCGGCGCGATCAGGCCGGCCCGCGCCCCAGCTTCGATCGCCATGTTGCACAGCGTCATGCGCCCTTCCATCGACAGCGCCTCGATCACCGGGCCAGTATACTCGATGACATGGCCAGCACCTCCGCCGGAACCCAGTGCACCGCACACGGCCAGCGCCACATCCTTGGCGGAGACGGAGAAGCCGAGTTCGCCCGTCACATGCACTTGCAACGATTTGGACTGGCGCAGCAGCAGCGTCTGCGTGGCAAACACATGCTCCACTTCCGACGTGCCGATGCCGAAGGCCAGCGCGCCGAACGCGCCGTGGGTGGCGGTGTGACTGTCTCCGCAGACCATGGTGACGCCGGGAAGTGTGAAGCCCTGTTCCGGCCCGATGACGTGGACGATGCCCTGTTCGGGCGCGTCGATATTGTAAAGCTCAACGCCGAAATCGGCGCAGTTCGTCACCAGTGCTTCCAGTTGCGCCTTCGACATCGGATCCAGGATGGGCAGGCGGCGGTCGGTTGTTGGGACGTTGTGATCCGGCACAGCAAGCGTCAGATCGGGCCGACGCAGCCGGCGGCCGGCGATGCGCAGCGCCTCGAACGCCTGCGGGGTCGTCACTTCGTGGATGAGGTGACGATCGATGAAGATCAGCGCGGTGCCGTCATCAAGCGATTGGACGACATGATCGTCCCAGATCTTCTGGTAGAGGGTGCGCGTGGTGCTGAGCGTGGGCATCGTCATGCGTTGGGGCTTTGCCAAGCAGCACGAACAAAATCCAGCAGCAAATGACCCGCAATTGCCGTGCAAGTGCGCTGATGAACCGATGGTGCCGGGACTGGCAATCGCCAGCGCAACCCCTAAGATAACGATCCATGTACGATATGGTTGATGAGCTTCCCGTATTGGTGATCGCGCTGCTACTGGTGGTCGTCGGCGCGATGGCGATGCTGGCTGGGCGCACCGCACGACGCCAGCTGGGGGCATCGGCAGGCGAAACGCTCTATGCCACCACGGCCACGATCAGCCTTTTCACTTTGCTCGTCGGTTTCACCTTTTCGGTCGCGCTGAACCGTTATGACACGCGGCGCGATCTGGTCGTTGAAGAGACCGCGGGTTGCTTTGCGCTCTGGCAGCGGCTGCAACTGCAACCAGCCCCCTATCGCGCCGAAATGGCGGCCACCATGCGCGCCTATGTCGATGCGCGGCTGGCGTGGGCCAACCGCGGGCGCGAGACCGACCGTGACAGGCCGGGCGATACCGCCAGCGACGCCCTTATGGAACGCATGTGGAATCTGTCGCGGGCTGCCGGCGGCGATGGCGCCCGTTTGCGGCTGATGGCCGACAGCCTGAGCAGGGTCGATGATGCCGCCTGGCGCCGGGAAGCCATGGCGCGCGAACATATTCCGCTGCCGGTGATCGATGCACTGCTGCTGTTCCTGCTGTTGTCAGCGGTTTCGCTGGGCTATTCGGGCACCGGCGATGGCCAGCTCGCGCGGTTGCCGCACCTGCTGTTCCTTGGCTTGGCTACTGGCGCCGTGATGCTGGTTCTGGATCTGGATCGACCGCGATCGGGATTGGTGACGGTAAATCAGGCGCCGATGCGCGAATTGTCAGGGTTCATGGCGCGAGACATGGCCACCGATCAGACACTGCGCCCGTAGCCTCAGCAAGCAATCCCTGCCAACGCAGCCAGCAGCGCATCCACCTCATCCAGCGTGTTGTAGTGGGTGAAGCCGACCCGCACGGCGCCGCGATCCCGCAGGCCGAGCATGCCAGCCGGTTCCCAAGCATAATAATAACCGTTCCACACGAAGATGTTGCGGGCTGCCAGATCAGCGGCAATCGCGTCGGCACTGTGGCCTGCGATCTCGAAGGTGAAGGTCGCCACGCGTTCGTGCAGCCGATTGGCGTTGGCGATACCGTGCAGGGTTACGCCCGGCACCGTGGCAATGCCGCTCAGGAAGCGCCGCATCAGTTCCGTCTCGTGCGCCTGCGCGGCCGCCAGCCCGGCCACCAGGCGCTCCCGCAACGGCGCATCGGCCTTCACCGTGCCGGCCGCTTCACCCAGCCAGGCCAGATGCTCGATGGCCGCTGTGGTGCCGGCCATGGCTTCAAAGCTCGGCGTGCCGGGCATCAGCCGGGTCGGCATCGCGTCAACCGATGGGCGCACCTTCAGCGGCCGGATCAGGCCCTGCAACCGGTGTGAAACATACATGATGCCAAGGTGCGGCCCGAAGAATTTATAGGCCGAAGCCGCCATCAGGTCGCAACCGATAGCCTGCACATCCAGCGCCATATGCGGCGCGGACTGCACGGCATCGACGATGCTCACCGCGCCCACGGCCCGGGCCGCGGCGCAGACGGCGGTGACATCGTTGATGGTGCCAAGGAAGTTGCTGGCATGGCCGACCGCAACGGCGCGGGTGCGGGCGTCGATCAGATCGGGCAGGGTTTCCAGTTTCAGCGCAAAGGTCTCGCGATCCCACTCGATGAAGCGCACTTCCACCCCGCGCGCTTCGGCCGCCTGCAACCAGGGCGAAACATTGGCATCATGATCCATGCGGGTGAGCAGGATATTGTCGCCGGCCTGCCAGTCCGCTGCAATCAGCGGTGCCATCTGGAAAAACAGGCTTGTGGTGTTGAGGCCGAAGATCACTTCATCTTCGGCACAATTGAAGCAGGCGGCGGCGGCGGCGAGCGCAGCCTCGACAATGGCGCCGGTGGCCACGCTGGTGCGGAACAGGCCGCCATCGTTTGCGCAGGCCTCGATCATGGTGCGGCTCATCGCCTCCACCACCCGGACCGCCACTTGGGTGCCGGCCGGCGCATCGAGATACAGACGCGGCTGCCCACCATCGCTGAGCGCCAGCGCCGGAAAGGCCGCGCGCACCATGTCCATCGGCAATGTCATTTCAGTCCCCCAGTTGCGGAGGGTTTATTGGCCCAGCGCGTCCACGGCGGCAAGCACAGCTTCGGGCTGCGGGCGCACGCGAAAATTGGCCTCCATCAGCCGGGCGCGGATGATGCCTTTGCGATCAATGACATAGACCGACGCCAAGGGCACGCCAAACGCGCGATTGCCGGCTGGATAGGCCGGATCGCGCAGCTGCCAGCCATCGATCACCCTGGATTGCGGGTCCGACAGCAGCGGCCAGCTCACCTTGCGCTCGGCGGCAAACTTGGCCAGCACCTCGGGCGAATCGTAGGACAGGCCAACCAGCGCATAGCCGCGGCTGGCCAGCCCTTCGGCAGCCTTGTCGTTCATGGCAATCAGCTGCGCCTTGCAGAACGGGCACCACGACGCTGATCGGAAGAACATCAGCACTGTGCCCTTGCGGCCAGCGACCTGCTGCAGCGTGCGGGTCTTGCCGTTGATATCGGCGCCAGCAACAGCGGGCGCCTTGTCCCCCACGGCAGGAAAAGCCGCGGCCGGAGCGGTGATGACAGCAAGGGCGATGAGGGCGGGGATGATGCGCATGCAGGGCCTTTCGCGTGAGCGGCGGCAAAGGTTGCAGCCTATTCCTCGTCGAGTAACGGCAGTTGCACCTGATCGGCCGGCGGCAGCAGCCCCAAGTGCTTCCAGGCCGGGCCGTTGAGCATCCGCCCCCGCGCGGTGCGGGCGATCAGGCCCTGCTGGATCAGGAACGGCTCGATCACGTCTTCCACCGTGTCGCGCGCTTCCGAAAGGCCGGCGGCAAGCGTTTCGATGCCGACCGGACCGCCGCGATAGATATCGGCGATCATCATCAGGTAACGCCGGTCCATGGCGTCGAGGCCGAGGCGATCGACTTCCAGCCGGCTGAGCGAAGCATCAGCCATGCGGGCGGTGACTTCGGTCTGGCCCGCTGCGGCCGCGAAATCGCGCACGCGGCGCAACAATCGCCCGGCGATGCGCGGGGTGCCACGGGCGCGGGCGGCAATCTCGCGCGCCGCATCGGCGGTAAGCGGCAGTTCGAGCAACCGCGCGGCGCGGGTGACGACCTGTTCCAGCTCATCGATCGAGTAGAAATTCAGCCGCAGCGGAATGCCGAAACGGTCGCGCAAGGGGGTGGTCAACAGGCCGGCACGGGTGGTGGCGCCCACCAGCGTGAACGCCGGCAGGTCGATCCGGACCGAGCGTGCCGACGGGCCTTCGCCGATCATGATGTCCAGCACCCGATCTTCCATGGCCGGATAGAGGATTTCCTCCACCGCCGGCGACAAGCGGTGGATTTCATCGATGAACAGCACATCATGCGGTTCGAGATTGGTGAGGATGGCTGCAAGATCGCCGGCCTTGGCGATGACGGGGCCAGAGGTGGCGCGGAACCCCACGCCCAGTTCGCGCGCCACGATCTGCGCCAGTGTGGTTTTCCCCAGGCCGGGCGGCCCGTGCAGCAGCACATGATCCATCGCCTCGCCGCGCGCCCGGGCGGCGGAAATGAACACGCCGAGATTTTCGCGCAAACCCTGCTGGCCGATGAACTCGTCCAGCCCCTTGGGCCGCAGCGCGGCATCGATGTCGTCGGGGCGACGTTGCGGGGTGAGATCGTCGGTCATGTGGGTGCTGATCTCTTAGCGCGCGCTCTTCTTCAGCGCCACTCGCACCACGTCATTCAGGGCCGCCGCCTCGCCCAGTTCGGCCAATGCTTCGGAAACCGCGCGGCTGGCGTCCATCGGGCGGAAACCCAGCGCGGCCAGCGCCGACACGGCATCTTCCACCACACGGGCGCCGGCCGTCACCGGCAAGGGCGCTCCGGCCGCCATGGCGACGCCGCCCAGTTTGCCGCGCAGTTCGTTGGCGATGCGGGCAGCGAGTTTGGGGCCGACGCCATTGGCCCGCGCCAGTGACGCGGCGTCACCGGTCGCCACCGCGTGCGCGACCTGATCGGGCGTGAGCACGGACAGGATATTGAGCGCCACCCGGCCGCCAACGCCCTGCACCGTGATCAGCGCGCGGAAGGCGGCGAGTTCGGATTCGGAGACACCGCCAAACAGGGTGATGGCGTCTTCCCGCACCTGGGTTTCGATGTGCAGCACCACCGGCTGCCCCACCGACAGCGAAGCAAGCGTGCGGGTGGAGGCCTGCACCAGATAGCCAACGCCGTTCACATCGACGATCACGCTATCGGCCGAAACGCTGTCCACCAATCCCTTGAGCCGCGCGATCACAGCAGGCCCTTTCGCAAACTGGCGCCCAGATGCGCGTGGGCAATGGCCACCGCCAGCGCATCAGCCGCATCGGCTCCCACCACTTTCACGCCTGGCAACAACCGCTCCACCATCGCCTGCACCTGGTTCTTGTCGGCGTTGCCAACCCCGGTCAGCGCCTTCTTCACCAGCCTTGTGGCATATTCCGCCACGGGGAGGCCAGCACGCGCCGAACATAGCAGCACGACGCCGCGCGCCTGCCCCAGTTTGAGCGTCGATTGCGGATTGGCGTTGACGAACACCTCCTCCACGGCGGCTTCGGTGGCGCCATGGTCGCCGATCACCGTCATCAGGCCGTCATGCAGCGCCACCAGCCGTTCGGCCAGCGGTGCTGTGGCCGACGTTTTCACTGTGCCGTGGGCGATATGGCGCAGGCGATTGCCCTCGGCCACGATCACGCCCCACCCCGTCGCCGCCAAACCGGGATCGAGGCCGAGGATCAACCTCACGGTTTGCCGGGCGCTCCGGTGGAAAGCGTCACGAATGCTTCGCTGCGCAGTTTCCAGCCCTGCGGCGTGGGCACCCACACCGCAAGATATTCGCCGCTGACACGGCCATTGAGGCTGCCGCCTGACCAGTGGCCGCGCTCCATGGCGCGCTGCGGCGGCACGGCCACCGTGACCACGTCGGGTGTGCGCACGAAGCCGAGAAAGCCCGGCGTCTTGAAGGCGCGGGCGAAATAGTCCGCCATGGCGTCAGCGCCAATGATGGCTTCACCGCCGGTGCCGGCGATGCCGACATAGCCTTCACCCAGCGCGGCGCGCACGCCAGCGGCATCGCGGGCGGCGATGGCGGCGTTGTAGGCGGCGCGCGCGGCCTTGATGTCGGCTACAGGATCGGCAGCGGCAGGCGTGGCCATGATCATAACGAGCGCAGCCAGCCCCAGCTTCACAACGCGGCCATCACGTCGTCGGGCACGTCATAATTGCCCCACACGGTCTGCACGTCGTCATCATCGTCCAGCACGTCGATCAGCTTCATCAACTGCGCAGCATCTTCGGCGCCAACGGTGACCATCGTCCCCGGCTTCCACGCCAACTTGGCCTGGCCGCTGTCGCCCAGCACGGGTTCAAGGGCGCGGGCGACGTCGTGCAGGTTTTCGATGCCAACCCAGATTTCATGGCCGTCTTCGCTCGATTCCACATCGTCGGCACCGGCTTCCAGCGCGGCTTCGAACACGGCATCGGCGCTGCCGGCGCTGGCCGGATAGGCAATCAGGCCCAGCCGTTCAAACCCATGGCTCACGCTGCCCGAAGCGCCGAGGTTGCCGCCATTCTTGGCCATCGCCGTGCGCACGTTGGTGGCGGTGCGGTTGCGGTTGTCGGTCAGCGTTTCGATGATCAGGCTCACGCCACCGGGGCCGAAGCCTTCGTAACGCACTTCCTCATAATTCGCGATGTCACCACCCTGCGACTTATCGATGGCGCGCTGGATATTGTCTTTCGGCATGCCTTCCACGCGGGCAGCGAGCACGGCGGCGCGCAGACGCGGGTTGTTGGCTGGATCGGGCATGCCCATCTTGGCCGCCACGGTGATTTCGCGGGAAAGCTTTGAAAACAAGGCGCTGCGCTTTTTGTCCTGCGCGCCCTTGCGGTGCATGATGTTCTTGAATTTGCTGTGGCCGGCCATGATCGTTCAACTGGTTGCAGGTGGGATGGCTGCGGCCTTAGCAACCCGCCCGCAAAACGGCAATCAGCCCAGCTTCACTGCCGTACCAACGGCACCGACCATCAGCATCGAATCCGAAGCGCCCAAGGCGGCATAGCTGATCTGCACGCCAATCACGGCATCGGCACCCAGCGCCAGCGCGCGATCGGCCATTTCGCGCAGCGCTTCCTCGCGGGCGCCCTGCATCACTTCCTCATAGGCGCCGGAGCGGCCGCCCACGATGTCTCGGATTCCGGCGAAGATATCACGGAAGATGTTGGCGCCCATGATCGCTTCACCAGCGACGACACCCAGATAGTGCGTCGCCATGCGGCCTTCGACCGTGGGGGTGGTGGTGACAATCAGTTCGGCCATGACAGCCTCCTTCAGGCCAGAGTGGCCAGTGCCTGCCTCAACATCACGCCGCACAGATGGGCGCGATATTCGGCACTGGCGTGAATATCGCTGTTGAGATCATCGGCGGCCAGCACCAACCCGGCAGTATCGGTGCCGGCGTTCAGCGCGGCTTCCGCGTCCGTCCAGCGGAACACGCCTGGCCCGGCGCCGGTGACAGCGACGCGCCAACCCGCAGCATGGCGGGCGACATAGACGCCGACCATGGCATAACGCGAGGCCGGATGGCGGAACTTGGCATAGGATGATTGCTGCGGGATGGTGAAGCCAACGCGGGTGATGATCTCGCTTTCGGCCAGCGCGGTTGTGAACATGCCCTGGAAGAAATCATCGGCATTGTGGCTGCCACGATCCGTCTCGATCACCGCATCCAGCGCCAGCGCGGCAGCGGGATAATCGGCTGCGGGATCATTGTTGGCAATGCTGCCACCCAATGTGCCGCGATTGCGCACCTGCGCGTCGCCAATGCCCGCAGCCAGACAAGCGAGACCCGGAATGGCGGTGGCGCCGGTGGCGACGTCGGCATGGCTTGTCGTGGCACCAATCCACAGACGGTCACCGTCCTTGCTGATGCCGGATAGGCCGAGGCCGGTGAGATCCACCAGTGCATCGGGCATGCGCAGACGGGATTTCATGGCGGGGATCAGCGTGTGGCCCCCGGCGAGATAGGCGGCCTCGCCATCAGTGCCGGCAAAGGCAGCGGTGGCGGCGGACAGGCTGGCCGGGCTGTGCAGGGCAAAATCACGCATTGGCGTTCTCCATGGCGGCAGCACCAGCCACGATTGCCTTCACGATGTTGATGTAACCCGTGCAGCGGCACAGATTGCCTTCCAGCTCGTGCGTGACCAGCTCCGGCGTCAGCTTCGTGCCATGCTTGCGCACCATTTCCATGCCGGCCATCACCATGCCCGGCGTGCAAAATCCGCACTGCAGGCCGTGGGCTTCGCGGAAGGCCTGCTGCATCGGATGCAGCGCGTCGGTGCTGCCCAGGCCTTCGATGGTGGTAACCTGCGCCCCTTGCGCCTGCGCCGCCAGCATGGTGCAGGCCTTCACCGCAGCGCCGTCGATCAGCACATTGCAGGCGCCGCACTGGCTGGTATCGCAACCGATATGGGTGCCGGTCAGCCCCAGCTGGTCGCGCAGCACCTCAACCAGCAGGGTGGCGGCGGGTGCCTCCACACTGTGGTTCTGGCCGTTGATGGTCAGCGTCATCTGCATTGCAAGTCCCCTTGTGGGCTGGAGCTTAGGGGCGAGGTGGCCCGGCAATCAAGCCCGGCTGGCCATCATCTGTTTCAAGCCTTCGGCCTGTTCGGCAATCGCCTGTGCGCCCAGGGCACTGGCCTTGGCGCGGCCCCACCAGGCGGCGAGGCCGGGCTGTGCTGCCACCAGCGCCTTGGTCGGCATCGGGCCATCCAATGCATCGAGGAAGAAGAACAGCGGGATCAGCGCCGCATCGGCCTGAGTAAAGCTGTTGCCATAGGCAAATTCATCGGCAGCATTGCGGTAATGCTCGATGTAACCCAGGGCCTCGCCCATGCCCTTCAACGCATCGGGCACGCCGGCCGGGTTCTCGCGGCCACGGAAAAGCCCGCCCAGCTGCGGCACGACATAGGTATCGGCGAGCCGCACCAGCAGCCGAACCTTGGCGGCACCGGCAGCGTCGTCCGGCACCAGTTTCGGCCCCGGCAGCGCCAGATCGAGATAATCGGCAATCACCTGACTTTCCGGCAACGCCAGATCGCCATCAACCAGCAGGGGCATCTTGCCAGTGGGGCACAGCGCCAGATATTCCGGGCACTTGATGCCGCCTTCAAAGCTGCCCAGCGTGACTTCGGCGCCCTTGGCCCGGCTCACCAGCAACGGCCGCATCACGAAAGGGGAAAGCTTGCCGCCATAGAGAATCATCATGGTTTCCTTTTTCAGATGCCGATTGCGGCGCGGTAGGTTTCCAGCAACGCTTCGGCTTCCTGCCGCGCCGCCGTTTCCATCTTCCGCAGCCGCACCAGCGTCTTCATCGTCTTGATGTCGAAACCAGTGCCCTTGGCTTCGGCATAGACGTCCTTGATGTCGTCGGCGATGCCCTTCTTTTCCTCTTCCAGCGTTTCGATGCGCTCGATGAACAGGCGCAGCTGTGTGGCGGACACGCTTTCGGTGCCAGAGATCGTCTCGTCGCTCATTTGGGTCCCTGTCTGAGATTGCCAACCTGAAATTGGTTGCCGCCGGGGTTATCGAACCCGCTCATTCTGCGCCAGCGATTCGGCCATGCGGTCCATCTGCTCCTGCGTCGCTGGCTGCTGGTAGAGCGCCTTCCACTCGGCCTGGCTCATGCCATAGACATGGGTGCGGCCCTCGTCCTTGCTGACGGCCAAGCCCATCTCCTCGGCTTCCTCGTGCAGCCAGTCGCCCAGGCAGTTGCGGCAGAAGCCGCTCCGGCCCATCAGGTCGATATTCTGCACGTCAGTGCGCTGGCGCAAATGCAGCATCAGGCGGCGAAACGCCGCCGCTTCAAGTCGTTCCCGCACTGCATCATCGGCAAGGATCGTCATGTTCTTGTCTCTCTCCTGTGGCAATGCGCCGCATCAGTCGCTAGGGTAGCGGCAAATCCGAACGACTGGGACGCAGCATGAGCCGACATCTTCAACCACGGGACCGCCGGGTCAAGGTGCTTGCCACGCTGGGGCCAGCATCAGCCACCGAAGCCATGATCAGCCAGCTGCACGCGGCCGGCGCCGATGCCTTCCGTGTCAACATGAGCCACGGCAGCCATGAAAGCCAGGGCAAGCTGATCGAAGCGGTGCGCGCGGTTGAAAAGGCCAATGGCCGGCCGATCGCCATCCTGGCTGATCTGCAGGGCCCGAAACTGCGCGTTGGCCGCGTCGCCGGTGGTAGCGCCGAACTGGCCAAGGGCCAGGCCTTCCGCTTTGATCGCCACACGGCGCCGGGTGATGCGGCGCGCGTGTGCCTGCCGCACAAGGAAATCTTTGCCGCGCTGCGTCCTGGCGCCCGGTTGCTGGTGGATGATGGCAAGATCGTGCTGCGCGCCACCGCCGTTTCGGAAGACGCCATCGATTGCGTGGTGGAGGTGCCCGGCACCATCAAGGACAACAAGGGCGTCAACGTGCCAGATGTGGTGGTGCCGCTGCCAGCGCTGACGCCGAAGGACCGCGCCGATCTGACCTTTGCGCTTGATTGCGGGGTGGACTGGATTGCGCTCAGCTTCGTGCAGCGCCCCGAAGACGTCGCAGAAGCCCGTCGGCTGATCGGCGGCCGCGCCGCGCTGCTCGCCAAGATCGAGAAGCCGGCCGCGCTGGAACGGCTGGAGGAGATACTGGAAATCGCCGATGCGGTGATGGTGGCGCGCGGTGATCTGGGCGTCGAACTGCCGCCGCAGAACGTGCCGCCAGCGCAGAAACGCATCGTCGCCATGGCGCGCAGCCTGGGCAAACCGGTGGTGGTGGCGACGCAGATGCTGGAATCGATGATCACCAGCCCCTCCCCCACCCGCGCCGAAGTGTCGGACGTGGCGACCGCCATCTATGACGGCGCTGATGCCGTGATGCTGTCCGCCGAAAGCGCGGCCGGGGCCTGGCCGGTGGAAGCCGTGAGCATGATGGATGCGATTGCGGCGCAGGTGGAGGCCGACCCGAGCTATCATGGCCGGGTGCATTTCACCGAAGTGGCCACCGGCCGTTCGACCGCAGCTGCCATCACATCGGCCGCTGCCGACATCAGCCGCACGATCGGCGCGCGCGCCATTGCCTGTTTCACCATCTCCGGTTCCACCGCTGGCCGCGCGGCGCGGGAACGGCCTTCGGTGCCGGTGCTGTGCCTGACGCCGAGCCAGACCACGGCGCGGCGCATGGGCTTGGTGTGGGGCGTGCACGCCGTCACCACCCGCGATGTCGGCAGTTTCGAGGAAATGGTGGCCAAATCCAAGCGCATGGCATTGCGGACGGGTCTGGCCAAAGGCGGCGATCCGCTGGTGCTGATTGCCGGCGTGCCCTTCTCGACGCCCGGCACCACCAACGTCGTTCACGTGGTGCGCCTGACCGGGGACGAGCTGAAGAATTATTGAGGCAGCAGGCCCAGCCGCACCAGTTCCGCCGCCAGCGCTTCGTAGCCGGTGAACAGGTGACCAACAAAGCCATTGGCCACGGCTGCCGCCACATTGTCGGCACGGTCATCGATGAAGATCGCTTCGCCAGGACCAAGGCCGAAGCGATCAAGCGCGAGCTGGTAGATGGCCGGATCAGGCTTGGTCAGCCGCTCTTCGCCAGAAACGACGATATCGGTGAAATGATCGAACACCGGCCACTCAGCGCGGAACGGCGGCCAGAATTCGTGGCTGAAATTGGTGATGGCAAAAAGCGGCACGCAGGCCGTGGCCAGCTGCTCCACCAGTTCGATCATACCGGGCACCGGCCCTGGCACGGTTTCATTGAAGCGCGGGCCATAGAGACGGATCAAATCGGCTTCGGCCGGGAAACGCGCGATCAGCTCGGCGCTGGTTTCCGCAAACGCCCGGCCCGCATCATGCTGGAAATGCCATTGCGGCGTCACCACCTCGGCCAGGAACCAGTCCAACCGCGCCGGATCGGGAATCAGCGGCGCATAAAAGGCGCGCACGTTCCAATCCACCAGCACGTTGCCGACATCGAACACCACGGCAGTCGGCATGATTTCGGGCATCATCAACCCCACAAACAGCAAAACCCCCGCCGGATGGCAGGGGTCTCACCAAGTCGACCTGCCGGCCACAAGGGCCAGCGGCGCAGCTTCAGCCCTGGCGGGCCTTGAAGCGACGGTTGGTCTTGTTGATCACGTAAGTACGGCCGCGACGACGCACGACTTGGCAGTCACGGTGGCGGCCCTTCAGGCTCTTGAGGCTGTTGCGGATCTTCATGATCAATCCCGGCAAGTGAATCGGTGGTGAAACGGAGGCTGGTCGCTAAGGGAGGCGCTGCGCTTTGTCAACCGCGGTCGCCTGATCCACCCTTGCTTGCCCGCAGCCGAAGTGCGACCAGACACGGGTACAAGTGCCCCGCGAGTAAAGCCCATGACCCGCCACATGATTTTGCCTGCCCTGCTGGCCGCCCTGCTGCTGCCATCGGTGGCCCATGCCGCCACTGTGAAGGTGGAGGTAACCCGATTCCATATCCTGGCACCGCCGGCCCCACAGCTGACCAGCAGCAGCA
>NZ_JAUMBI010000006.1:0-6636 GCF_032115815.1 Sandarakinorhabdus sp. | reverse complement strand
GATGCCGACGTGGTGTTCACCGGCTTCCAATTACCCATAAGTATTTGAATCGCTTGGCGGCGTCTGACGAAAAAACTTGAACCGGATGAATCGGTTGTGATTCATTCACGAGCACCATGTCGTGTTCGTGAGGTGCGAGATGTCGATTGAATGCGGTAAACCGTCGGTTGTGGGTGATCACTGGTCGCGCAGCGAAATCGATGAGACGGCGTTCAGGGATGCTCGGCTTGGGCGGCGATGTGGCGATTTGCTGTGCCGCCTGAGCGACAGAATGGGAGGCACGATCCCACTGGCCTGCCAGGACTGGGCGAGCACCAAAGCCGCATACCGGTTCTTCTCCAACCCCAAGGTTGAGGAAGGCGACATACTGGCCGGCCATTTTGAAGCGACGAAGGCACGATATGCGGCATCGCCAGGCCCGATCCTGTTGCTTCAGGATACGACCGAGTTCACCTATCAGCGCCGGAACCCGCACGACGTTGGCTTCACCAAAAGCATCAACAGTGGCCGCGACAAGGAAGGCCGGCTCCGGCACCATGCGGTGTGTGGGATATTGATGCATTCCAGCCTGGTCGTGACGGAGGACGGGCTTCCTCTCGGACTGTCTGCAGTCAAGTTCTGGAACCGTGAAAAGTTCAGGGGCACGGCCCAGCTCAAGCGCAAGATCAACACGACGCGGGTTCCGATCGAGGCAAAGGAGAGCGTGCGTTGGCTCGAGAACCTGCGCCAATCAATCGACCTGCTGGGTCAGCCGGACCGGTGTGTTCACGTTGGTGACCGGGAAAGCGACATTTACGAACTCTATTGCCTTGCCAGGGAGCTTGGCACCCACTTCGTCGTCCGTACCGTGGTCGACCGGCTCGCTGGCAGCGGCGATCACACGGTGAAGAGCGAGATGCGCGATGTTCCCAGCGCGGGGACGCATAGCATTGAGGTGAGAACCGACGACGACACCATCGAGCGCGTGACCCTCGACATCCAGTACAAGCGGATTCATGTCTGCCCGCCGATCGGGAAGCAGAAGCGTTACCCGTCGCTCGATCTGACCGTGATCCATGCGTCGGAAATCGGCGTCCCATTGGGCCGAAAACCGATCCTTTGGAAGCTCGTAACCGACCTAGAGGTTGGCAATCTGGAAGAGGCGCTCGAGAAAATCCGTTGGTACGCAATGCGTTGGAAGATCGAGGTCTTTCACAAGATCCTGAAGTCCGGCTGCCGCGTGGAGGATGCCAAGCTCCGCACCGCCGATCGTCTGGCCAACCTTGTTGCGCTTTTTTGCATCGTCAGCTGGCGCGTATTGTGGATGACCATGGTGGCGCGTGCTGACCCCCAAGCCGATCCGACGATCGCGTTCACGGCAACTGAAATTACCATCCTCGACCAGATCGTCGCCGATAATGGCAATCGCGGCGCAAAACCGGCGACGCTCGAGCTGTACCTGACCAAGCTGGCACGCCTCGGCGGCTACCTCGCGAGAAAAGCAGACCCGCCGCCAGGCAACACCGTCATCTGGCGAGGGCTGCGGCGCCTCGCCGACATCCAGATCGGCGCCGAGCTCGCCACATGTGGGTAATCGCAAGGTTCACCGGGGGTGTCTCGTTGCAGGCTGCGGCCCGCCTGCACCGCAGCGACACGCATTGCTTCCCGTCCAGTATCGATGCGCCGCATTTTGCCCCTGCGCGTGGGCAGGGGCTGGCCGATCCTGAAAGCCAGCGCATGATTGCCCACCCGCGCATGGGCTATGTCGGCGTGATCGATGAGCGGATGGATCTGGTGCTGGTGGCCGAAGTGGCGGCGCTGCGGCCGGATTGGCAGTTCGTGATGATCGGACCCACCGCCAATATCGATCCAGCCAGCCTGCCGCAGGTGAGCAACATCCACTGGCTCGGCCCGCGCCCCTATGCCGAACTGCCCGCATATATGGCGCACTGGGATCTGGCCTGGATGCCCTTTGCCCGCAACGAGGCCACCCGCCACATGTCGCCCACCAACACACCGGAATTCCTCGCCGCCGGCCTGCCGGTGATCTCCACCCCGATTGCCGACGTGATCAGCAGCTATGGCCGGCTGGGCCTGGTGGAGATTGCCATGGACGCCCCCGATTTGGTGGTCTGCGCCAAGCAGATGCTCAGCATGGCCGCCGATCCGGTGCAGCACCGCCGCCGCCTGGCGGCCGTGGACGCGCATCTGGCCGGAGAAAGCTGGGATGCCACCTGGTCCGCGATGCGCGGCCTGATCGCCGCAGCGGCGCAGACCACGCCATTGCCAGCCCGCCAGCAGGCAGAACGGAGCCCCGCGCATGTCTGATCGGCTGATCGTCGAGTCCGACTTTGCCGGCCCGGTGCCGGCCAAACCGCTGGCGGTGGCCCAGCCTGTCGAAAAGGCCGTGCCGCGCCGGGCGACCCTGCGACTGAACCACGGCAACAGCGCCACACAGCAAGCCGAAGGCCCGGCAGCATGAAGGCCAACCCGCTCAATCAGCCCGTGGCCGATACCGCGCCCCAGCCCAGTAGCACCCCGCCATTGTTCGGCTCCATGCTGATGGGTGGCTTTGAATGTGCCGCGCACCGGCTGCGCAATGGCCGGCGGCTGGACGTGGCGGCGGCCACCGGCCACGTCCGGCGCGCCGCCGAGGATTATCGCCTGCTGCACGCCCACGGCATGACGGCAGCGCGCGATGGCTTGCGCTGGCACTGCATCGAACGGCGACCGGGCCATTATGATTGGTCGGAACTGCTGACGATGCTGCGTGGCGCGCGGGACAGTGGCATCACCATCGTCTGGGATCTGCTGCACCATGGCGTGCCCGACGATATCGACCCGTTCAGCGCCGAATTCGTCGACCGGTTTGCCAATTTTGCCCGCCATGCCGCGCGGGTGATCGCCAGCGAAAGCGATGCCGCGCCGCTGTTCACCCCGGTCAACGAAATCGGCATCTGGGCCTTTGCCGGCGGCGAGACAGCGGGGCTGACGCCCTTTGCCTTTGGTCGCGGCGCCGAACTGAAACGCCAGTTGGTGCGTGCCGCACTGGCCGCCACCGCCGAAGTGCGCGCCATCGACAGCCGCGCCCGCATCGCCTGCGCCGAACCGTTGATCCATGTTTTCCCCGCCACCGATGACGCCGAGGCCGAAGACCGCGCTGCCGGTTACAACCAGGTTCAGCACGAAGTGCTCGACATGCTGCTGGGGTTGCAGGCGCCGGAACTGGGCGGCCATGCCGATGCCGTCGATATCATCGGTTGGAACCACTATCACGACAATCAGTGGATCGACGGCGGCCCCAGCGTGCCGCCCGGCGACTGGCGGCACCGGCCGCTGCACCAGTTGCTGATCGAAGCCGCCGGCCGCCACGGCAAGCCCTGCTATATCGCCGAAACCGGCTGTGAAGGCGCCTTCCGGCCCTATTGGCTGCGCTATGTCGCCAACGAGGTGCGGCAGGCGCAGGCGCACGGCGTCGCGTTGGGCGGCATCTGCCATTATCCGGTGATCAGCCACCTGGGCTGGGATGATGACCGTCCCTGCGCCAATGGCCTGTTCGATGGTCACGACCCCGAAGGCCCGCGCTCCATCTATGCGCCACTGGCCGCGGAAATCGCCGAACAGGTGCGGGAATTCGCCCAATCCGGCTGACGCTCTGCCGTTCGGGAACCTTTGCGGGCCTGGGGCGTAACCCTCCTGAAGCTGCCCATCCTGAAGCGGCAAGGATACGCCCCATGACATCGACCATCATCATCGCGGCCTGCACGGTCATCGTCGTGCTGGCGAGCGGCTGTTCCACCACTGCCGGCGCCGGCAAGGACATCCAGTCCGCCGGCAAGGCCATCACCAAAACCGCTGAGGACGCAAAGAAATGACCATTACCCGCCCGGCCCGACTGGCCGCATTGAGCCTGCTGGCGCTCACCATGGGCGCAACCGCGGCTCAGGCCCGCGACAACAACTGGTATATAGGCCTGCGCGGCGGGGTGGTCCTCCCCAGCGACCGCACCTTTTATGGTACCCAGCCGACCCGCCCCGATTTCGCCACCACCGAGAAACTGGGTTTGGCTGCCGCCGCGCGTCTCGGTTATGATTTCGGCCGGCTGCGCACCGAAGTGGATGTGGGCTATCACCAGACCGGCCTGAAATCGATCGATTTGCGCTCGACCACTGCGCTGGGTGACGCCGGCCGCTACAGTGATCCCGACGGCCAGGTCCGCAACTGGACAATCATGGGCAACGCCCTGTTCGATGTGATCAACAGCGACGGCTTTTCCGTTTCGGCGGGCGCCGGTGCCGGCGCGGCACGAGTTAGTGCCCACAATGTCCGTCTCGCCGATGGCGCGACTCCCTTCCTGAGCAGCAATGACTGGGTGTTTGCCTGGAACGCCCTGGCCGGTGCGCGCGTTGCGCTCAGCCCCGGAGTCGATCTGGCCGTGGACTATCGCTATCTGCGGCCCAATCGCGCCAATTTTACCGATACCGCCGGGCAGCGCGTGACGATGCGCAACGATTCTCACACGATCCTGGTGGGCCTCAGCTTCAATTTCGGCGAACGCCGCGCCGCAGCGCCGACGCTGGAACCGGTCGCCCCGATGGCCATGCCCGAAGCCGCGCCGCCGCCGCCACCCCCGCCGCCACCCCCGCCGCCGCCCGTCGTCGAACCGGCAGCGCCCGTCACCGCCGGGCCGATCATGCTGTTCTTTGATTGGGATTCCGCCGAATTGTCAGCCGAATCCCGGCAATTGGTGGCCCAGGCCGTCGATCCCGCCCGCCAGCAGGGCATGGCGCGACTGGACGTTTCGGGGCACGCCGATCGTTCCGGCACCGGGCCCTACAACCAGGCGCTGGGCCTGAGACGTGCCCGCATCGTGCAGCGCGAACTGGAAGCCCTGGGCGTCGAAAGCAGCCGCATCAACGTCCAGTCGTTCGGCGAGGAGCGCAGCCTGGTCGACACGGTTGATGGCCAGCGCGAACCGCAGAACCGCCGCGTCGAAATCAGCATCCAGCCGCGCTGATCGCTTGTGGGGCCGGATGCGTCCGGCCCTGCATGCAGCGCAGTGATTTGGTGTATGATCAGTGCTGCCGGCCTCCCGCCGACAGGAGATGATGATGCCGCCGGCCAGTTCCATCCCACGCATCCTGATCGTCGAGGATTCGATCTTCATCGGCCTCGCCCTGCAGGATATGTGCGACAGCCTGGGCTGGGCGCTGATCGGCCCGGCGGTCACCATCGCCGACGGGATGCGCCTGGCCAGGACCGAGTCCATCGATGCTGCCCTGCTGGATGTGGAGATCGGCGACAGCCAGAGCTGGGACATCGCCACCGTCCTGCAACAGCGCGCCATTCCCTTTGCCTTCACCACCGGTCATGCGCTGGCCGGGATCCTGCCTGCCCGCTTTGCCGCCACGCCGATCTTGCGCAAGCCGTTCCGCATGGCCGGGATCGAGCAGCTGATCGGCAGCCTGCTGGCCGCGCCGGCAAGCCCGCCACCTGCCTGAAAGGTTCCGCAGATGCCGCCGCGCCACAATCCCGCCACCCGCTACCCCCACCCGCAAGCCGTGCTGGACGATGCCAGCCTGTCGCCTGTGCAAAAGGCGGAATTGCTGGCGGAATGGGCGCTGGATCTGGGCGATCGCAGCGCCGCCAGTGATGAAGGCATGGCCAGCCCCTCGCCCACTCGCACGGACCGCGACGTGCTGATGCTGGATCGGGTGATCGCCGCCCAGGCCAGCCTGGAAGCGATCTCGGCGCCGCTTCAGCCGGACGCGCCTGAAAAGCCGATCGCATAGCGTCCCGCCACCGCATCATGCTGCAGCCCGCCACCCAGTTGCTGGGCCATGGCGCTGATGATGCGCGCCGTCGCCGTATCCGAACCCGCCAGTGCATCGTGGCCAACAAAGGCGCTGGTGCTGACCGCAAGGTTGATGCCGGCGGTCGACGGTTCTGCGCTCACTGCCAATTGCAGCAGGCCGGGCGGCGCCTGCTGGCTGGCCAGCAGGGCCAGTTCGGTGATCAGGAAACCAACCGGGATCGCCAGCGCCGGTGCCAGTGGCAACGCGGCTGCCGTGCAGGTGATGGCCACCCTGTCATGTCGGGCCGAAACCAGCCCGGCTTCGAGCGTGGCACAGAGTTCAGCCAGCATTCCGGCCAGATCCACACAGTCATCGGTTTGCCCCAGATACTGCCAGCGTTGCACCAGCGTGAGCGTCTGGATCTGGGCCTGGATCACGTCGTGCAGACTGCGCACGTCGGCCGATGGGCTGTCTCGCGCCTGCAGTGCCACCAGGCTGGCAATGATCTGCAGGCTGTTGGTGACCTGGTGGTGCAGATCGCGTCGCAACCGCTCTTGCTCGGCCAGCGCCGCCGCCAGATCGGCAGCGCCCGCTTCCGCCGGAATGGCGGAGGATGGCGAAGGATAATGGCCGGCGGCGTTGATCATCACCCATCATGCACCAAGGTGACGCGGACGCGAAATGATGTTAAGGTAAATAACTCAATCGGCGCGGCAGAGATCGCCTGCGGCCAGTGTTTTTTTGACCATCACGATTGCGGGCAGCCGGCCGTAGGCCAGCAAGGCCCGCCGCCGCATGGCCCAGACAATTTCCGGCGCGCAGCGGGCGTGAACGTCGGCCCAGCCGCCTGCCAATGCCCTGG
>NZ_JAUMBI010000005.1:0-11407 GCF_032115815.1 Sandarakinorhabdus sp. | reverse complement strand
ATGCCGCTGGCAGCCAGCGTCTTGATCGGGCCGGCGGAGATGGCGTTGACGCGCACATTCTGAGGACCAAGATCCATCGCCAGATACTTCACGCTGCATTCCAGCGCGGCCTTGGCCACACCCATCACGTTGTAGTGAGGGATGACCTTTTCGGCGCCATAGTAAGACAAGGTGAGCATAGCGCCGCCGTTCGGCATCATCAGCGCTGCGCGTTGGGCCACCGCCGTGAAGCTGTAGACCGAGACGTTCATGGTGAGCAGGAAATTGTCCAGCGACGTATCGACATAGCGGCCGCGCAGCTCGTTCTTGTCCGAAAAGCCGATAGCGTGGACGAGGAAATCGATCGTGGGCCATTCAGCCGCCAGCGCGGCGAAGCAGGCGTCCATGCTTTCCACCGAAGACACATCACATTCGAACAGGCGGGCGACACCCAACGCTTCTGCCAGCGGGCGCACCCGCTTTTCCATCATCGGGCCCTGATAGCTGAAGGCCAGTTCGGCGCCCTGTTCGGCCAGCGCCTTGGCGATGCCCCAGGCGAGGCTCTTGTCGTTGGCAAGGCCCATGATGAGGCCGCGCTTGCCGGTCATGATTCCCATGAAATTCTCCAATACGTGATTTCAGGTGAAATGGCACATTTCACGGCTCGGAAATCACGGAACAACCAATCGTTCTGCGCGCCTTAACGGTCAATTGCGGCAATTTCCAGCCGGGCGCGGGCGATGGCGGCATTCAACTGCGCGCCCAGCACCATCCCGAGCCCGACGATATAGAAATAGAGCAAGGCTATGATCACGCCGGCGAGGCTGCCATAGGTGAGCGCATAGTCACCAAACAGGGTGAGCGCGCGCGGCAGCGCCAGGGTGGTCGCCGTCCACGCCGCCGCTGTGGCCAGCGCACCGGGCCACACCGGGGCGATGTGGAACCGGCGTGGGCACAGCAGCGCAAACAGCCCCCAAAGCGCCAGGAACAGCAGCAGCGCCGGTACGATGCGTTGCAGGCCCAAGGCCGGGAAGATGTTCGCCGCCATCGGCATCAGGCGATAAACGAAGGTTTCGGCGGCAGTCACCACCACCTGGGCGGCAAAGGCGATCAGCAGCAGCAGCACCAGGCCCAGCACCTCGAGCAAGCCGAGCAGGCGCCAACGCAGATACGGCATTTCCGATTCCCGACCATAGGCCTGGGTGACAATGGTGCGCAGCGTGACCAGCACGCCCGACGACGTCCAAAGCGCCACCGCCAGGCTGAAGGTGATGACGCCGCTGCTCGAATCGGCCGCGATCACATCGGTCAGCGCCGGGGCGATAAGTGCGGCGACATTACTGGGCAGCGCAGTGAGGAAGCCGTTGACGGCCGCCAGCCCATCGGCGGTGCGGCCCAACTGCCCGGCGACGGCGGCGAGCAGGATGACGAAAGGAAAAAGGGTGACCAGACTGAGATAGGCGAGATTGCCGGCGTGGGTGAAGCCATGTTCGAACGTGCCGCTGGCGGTATCACGCGCGATGGCAGGCCACGACAGCCGGCGGCTCGGGCCAGCTTCAACCATCCAGCGTGGCGCGGATGTTGCGCGGATCGACGAAGCTGGCGGCAAAGGCCTTGAGTTCCTCGTGATCGGGCGGGATATCGATCTGCACCGTCACCAATTGATCGCCGCGGGTGGCATCCAGCTTGCGGAAACCCCTGCCCTTCAACCGGAACATCTTGCCCGATGCGGTGCCAGGGGGGATGGAGAGCGAGACCATGCCTTCAGCCGTGGGCATGCGGATCTTGGCGCCGAGCACGGCTTCATCCAGCTTGATCGGCAAGGTGAGCAGCACATCGTCGCCCTCACGCGTCAAGGCGCGGTGCGGCGCGATCTCGATGGTGACGATGGCGTCGCCATGGCCACCGGGGCCGGGCTCACCCTTGCCGGCCAGCCGCATCTGTTTGCCCGATTCAAGGCCAGCAGGCAGCTTGATCTCGATCGTCTGGCCGGAACGCAGGGTCACACGCTGTGGATTGAGCTGCACGGCATCGACGAAGGGCACGGTGAGGCGATAGGCAACGTCGGGCCCACGCACCTGGGTGCGGAAACCGCGGCCCCCACCACTTGCGGCGCCGCTGCCGCCGAACGGGCTGCGGCCACCAAAGATTTCGGCAAACAGATCATCGGCGGCACCGGCAAAATCGGCACCGCCGCCGGAGCGCGAGCCGTTGCTGCCAAAATCACGCGGATTGAAACCGCCGCCGCCGCCACCGCCGGCAAAGGGATTGGTGGGCTGGCCATCCGGGCCGATCTCGCCGCGATCGAACTGGGCACGCTTGGCTGTATCTGACAGCAGCTCATAGGCGAGGTTGGCTTCCTTGAAGCGTTCCAGCGCCTTGGGATCATCGGCATTGCGATCGGGGTGATTGTCCTTGGCGAGCTTGCGGAACGCCTTCTTGATGTCGGCTTCCGTGGCCGAACGCGGCAGGCCCAAAACGCTGTAGGGATCTCGCATCGTCTGTCTTTATCCTGTTGGCCCAAAGATTGGCAGCAAGGGCCCGCTTTGCAAGCCCATACAGCCACCCTGCGGCACTGGCCAGCGTCACCGCCGTGCGGCATGGGCGAAAGCCATGATCCACCGCTTGATTCGCCCCCTCGCCTGGCTGGCCCTGCCGCTTGCCCTACTGGCCGCCCAGCCGGCGCTAGCCTGGGGTGATTATGCCCACCGGCTTACCGGGCGCATCGCGCTGGCCCAGCTCCCGCCGGCGGTGCGTGCCGAGGTGAAGCGCCTGTATCGCGCCGAAGCCGCATTGAACACGCCCGAATGCCGGCTGCGCAACATCGAGGAGGCCAGCGTGTGGCCCGATTGCGTGCGCGCCCGTTATCGCGACCGTTTCGCCTTCTCCGCACCCTGGCACTATCAGAACATCAGCGTGTGCGGCGATTTCGACATCAACGCCAAATGCCCGGACGGCGATTGCGTGACGGTGCAGATTTCGCGCCAGCAGGCCATATTGGCTGATCGCAGCCGGCCGGCGCACGAACGCCTGCAGGCCTTTGGCTTCCTGGTGCATTTCGTGGGAGACATGCACCAGCCGCTGCACCTCGGCGACAAGGCCGATCTGGGGGGCAACCAGGTGCGCGCCGATTATGGCTATAAACAACGTATGAACCTGCACTGGATCTGGGATGGTGACCTGGCCGAACGCGCGCTGACCGAACCGCCGGCGATCACGCCGCAGCGCATCGCGCTGGCACAGGCCCGCGCCTATACCGCCGGCCCGGCCGACACCGCAGCACGGGTGGCGCTTTGGGCACGCGACGTTTGGGAGATCTCGCGCACGATCGCCTATCCGCAACTACAGGGTTATCCCGACAGTTGCCCGATCTCCGCCGACCAGCGCCGCACTCTGCCGCGAGGGATGGTGACAGCCGACTATATCGCCAAGGCGACTCCGGGCGTGCGGGATCAGGTGGCCAAGGCCGGCAGCCGCATCGCCCTGCTGGTGAACGAGGCGCTGGCGCCGGGCGGGCGCAACCGGTAACCTGTCTGCCGGGAGACGCCGGCCATGAACCTCGACGACGAACAGGAAAGCAGCAACATCGTTGACCGCCGGGGGGAACGCGGCGGCGGTGGCGGCATGCGGCTGCCGATTGGCGGCGGCAAGCTGGGCATCGGCGGCATGATCGTGGTGGGCGTGATCGCCTTGCTGCTGGGGCAGAATCCGCTGGAACTGATCGGCGCTGTGGGCGGTGGCAGCGTGGGTGGGCCGGGTGTGGGCCAACCGCGGCAGGCGGTGGAACCGGCGGCACCGGCAAAGCTGGATGGCGCACATGACCGTTTCATCGCCAAGGTTCTGCGCAGCACCGAGCGCACCTGGGGGGAGCAATTCCCGGACCAGTTGGGCAAGCCCTATCCGCAGCCAAAACTGGTGCTGTTTGAAGGCGGCGTGGATTCAGGCTGCGGTCAGGCAGACAGCGGCATGGGGCCGTTCTACTGCCCGGCAGACCAACAGGTCTATCTTGATGCCAGTTTCTTCGATGATCTGTCCCGCCGCTTTGGCGCGCCCGGCGACTTTGCCGCCGCCTATGTGATCGCGCACGAGGTGGGGCATCATATCCAGACGGTGCTGGGCATTTCCGCCGAGGTGCAGAAGGCGCGCCGCGCGTCAGGGCCGGCGCAGGGCAACGCGCTTTCCGTGCGGCAGGAACTGCAGGCCGATTGCCTTGCCGGGGTGTGGGCGCACCACAACCGCGATCTGCTGGAGTCCGGCGACATCGAGGAAGGCCTGCGCGCTGCCCAGGCCATCGGGGATGACACGTTGCAGAAAAAGGCCGGGGCGCGGGTAAACCCGGAAAGCTTCACCCACGGTACGTCGGCACAACGCATGCGCTGGTTGCAAGCCGGGCTGCAATCCGGGCAGATGAACAGCTGCGACACGTTTGCGGCGCGCAGGCTCTGACGCGGATCAGCCCTTGCGATCGCTGATGGTGATGCGGCCGCGGGCAACGCCGGTGTCGCCATCTTCCACGGCGATCACCATGCGGTCACCATCTTCGGTGGTGCCAGTGAGAGTGTTGCCGCTGCGGCTGGGGGTGCGGCCCTTGTCGGCAAGCGCCTTGGCATACCAATCGGCCACCTGCGCTGCCGTGCCCGGGGCGCTGAAGCCCAGCAATACTTGCCCGCGCCCGTCGCCATCCTTGCCGCTGGCCTGCACATTGACATTGGTCAGCTTGGCACCCGGATAGCGGCCCACACCATCCAGATCGAACTTCGTATCAGATTCGAGGCCCTCCGGGATGCTCACCTTGCCGGCGATGCCCCCGGGCAGCTTCAGCTCGACCTCGCCCTTTTCCATGTCGGCCTTGATGTTGACGCCAGTATCGTTGCCAGCGCCCTCATCCCAATCCTTGTCCACACTGATCGCGGCCGCTTCGGCCTTTTCCTTCTCTTCGACGCGCCGGGCGTCGCAGGCGGCCACGGCAGCGCCGCACAACAGGATGGCGATCAGGGCATTCTTCATGGCACAGCGCTCCAGTGTATTGCCATCACAATACACAATGAATGAAGGGCAATCAATGGCCCTTGCGCGGAATGGCGTGCAGCGCGGCCACGATCAGCGCGCCGAGCGCAACGCCAAACAGCCCGGCCCCGCCCGCTTCGGCCAACCAAGTGGCAAAGCTGCCCGCGCCTTCCACAGCGTGCATGGCAGCATGCAGCAGATCATGCGGCGCATCGATGCCGAACTTGTGCAGGCCATCGATCACGATATGGCCGCCCACCCACAACATGGCGGCCAGCCCAACCCAGCCCAGAAGCACAAGGAACGGCGGCATGCCAACGACCAGACCACGCCCGAGCGCCGCCACCGCGCCATTGCGCTTGCGGGCAAGGAACACCCCGAAATCATCGGCCTTCACGATCAGCGCGACGGCGCCGTAGACCATGGCGGTAATTCCCAGCGCCACCACCACCAGCGCAGCGGCCTGTTCGGCGATGGGTTCCTGTTCCACGGTGCCCAATGCAATGGCCATGATTTCGGCCGAAAGAATCATGTCGGTGCGGATGGCGCCCGAAACCATCGTGCGCTCCTTCTCGACCGGGTCCATCGCAGCATCGTCGGCGGCGTCTTCATCATGCGGGGTCAGCTTTTCCCACAGTTTTTCCGCACCTTCGAAACACAGGAACGCCCCGCCGGCCATAAGCAGCGGGGTGATCACCACCGGCAGGAAGTATGACAGCGCCAGCGCGCCGGGCAGCAGGAACACCAGTTTGTTCTTCAGGCTGCCGCGCGCGATCTTGGCGACGATGGGGATTTCGCGATCCGCCGCAAAGCCCGTGACATAGCGCGGCGTGACGGCGGCATCATCCACCACCACGCCTGCCGCCTTGGCCGAAGCCTTGGCGGCCGCTGCGGCGGTATCATCCAGGCTGGAAACCGCCATGGTGCCGATATCATCGACACTGGCCGCCGCAACCTTGGCGATGGCCGCAATATCATCCAGCAATGCAAACAGGCCGCTTGCCATGCCCTATCCCCTGAAAATGCCGCCGTTTGATACCGCAGCCACACGCCAGCGCAATGCGGCGTTCAGCGGCGGTCGCGCAAGGCAAGCAGGATGGCCGCCGAAATACCAACGCCGAGACCTGCCAGCAACCCCAGGGACGGCTGCCCGGCCAGCATGCCGCCAACGGCACCCGCCACCAGCCCAAAGGCGATGAAGATACCGCCGCCACGTTGTGGTGGACGCGAAACAGGAGAGCCGGGAGACGCCATGCCCAGCCCCTTGCACCAGAGCGGCGGCCAACGCCAGAGGCGGCTGCGCCTTGCGCTGCCTTGCCCTTCCGGTAAACCCCATATGGTGCATCGGTTCCTGTCTCTCTTGATCGCCGCTGCGGCCGGAACCGCGCAGGCCCAAACTGCGCCCGGCCAAACCACGACGCCAGTGCCAGCCGCCGAGCCTGTCCCTCCGCCGGTGACCGACGTGATACCAGGGCCGCAAGCCCCCCTGCCCGATCTGCCCGGCGGCGAGGACGTGGCGTGGCCCGATGTGGATTCCGCAACAGGTGGCGAGGCTGATGCTCCCGATGCCGCCATCCGGTACCGCGTGGAGGTGAGCGGGCTGGCGGAACTGGGCCTCGACGATGAATTTCGCGGCCTGTCGTCGTTGTGGCTGCACCGGGGCGAGGAAACCAATCTGGCGCAGCTTGGCCGCCGCATCGCCGAGGATCGCGATCTCACAGAACTGTTGCTGCGCTCTATCGGCCATTATGGCAGTCAGGCTCGCATCAGTATCGAGCCGGCGCAGGCAGGCCAGCCCAGCATCGTGCGGGTGCGGGCGACACCGGGGCCGATCTACAATTTCCGGGAGATCACCATCACCGCTCCAGCCGGCGCGCTTGGCCCCGATCCGGCGCGGACTGTCAGCCGGCTGCTACCGATCCGGGTGGGCGATGCGGTGGAAGCCGCGCGCGTGCAATCGGCGCAGGACGGCCTGCCGATCCGCCTTGCCGATGCCGGCTATCCGTTCGCGCGCATCGCGCCGCCCGACATCACCATCGATCACGCCAGCCGCGATGCCACGCTGGTGCAAAGTATCGATCTGGGCCGGCGCGGCGTATTTGGCGCCATCCGCATCGATGATAGCGTGAAGGGCATGGACGAAAAGCATGTCGCTTTGCTCGCCCGCTTCAAGCCCGGTGACCGGTACAGCAACGCCGGCCGCGAGGATCTGCGCCGGGCGCTGGTGCAAACGGGCCTGTTCGGCGCAGTGGCGATCAAGCCCGGCGAAGGCGCCGTGCGCGAGGACGGCACACAGACGGTCGATCTCGATATCAGCAGCGAAGCCGCGCCGATGCGCACCATCGCCTTGGCCGGCGGCTTTTCCACCGGCCAGGGCGTGCGCGCCGAAGGCAGCTGGACCCACCGCAACCTGTTCCCGCCAGAAGGCGCCTTCACCGCCCGTGCCGTGGGCGCCCAGCGCGAACAGGTGGCGCAGGTGGAACTGCGCAAGCGCAATTTCGGCCAGCGCGATCGGCAATTGCTGGTCGCCGGCGGCTTCACAGCCAGCCAGCAATTCGCCTTTGCCGCCGAAACGCTGGGAATCTCGGCGGCGTTGGCACGCGAATCCAACATCCTCTGGCAAAAAGACTGGACCTGGAGCGTCGGCGCCCAGGCGCTGATCACCAGCCAGCGCGACCGTTCGGTGCGCGGCGATCCGCGCCGCACCTTCACGGTGCTGGCGCTGCCAGCCAGCGTCACCTGGGACCGTTCCGACGATCTGCTCAACCCATCGCGGGGCTTCCGGCTGACCACGCGCCTCAGCCCGGAATTCACGCTCAGAGACCAGAGCAATTTCAATTATCTCAAGGCCCAGTTCGAGGCCACGGCCTACAAGCCGTTTGGCGACAGCCTGGTGCTGGCCGGCCGCTTCCACCTCGGCAGCATCGTTGGCGCCAATCGCGGCGTGATCGCACCGGATCGGCGTTTCTATGCTGGCGGTGGCGGTTCGGTGCGCGGCTATGTGTTCCAGGGCGTTGGCCCACGCAATGCCGATAATGTGCCTACAGGTGGCAACAGCCTGACCGAACTGGCGGTGGAAGCCCGCTATCGTTTCCAGGCGCTGGGCCAGGATCTGGGCATCGTGGCATTTGTCGATGCCGGCGAGGTTTCCACCGGCACCACCCCGGCCTTTGATCGGCTGTCGCTGGGCGCGGGTATCGGCGCACGCTTCTACACCGGCTTTGGCCCGGTGCGGGTGGACATCGCGACGCCGGTGAATCCGCAAAAGGGCGATCCCCGGCTGGTGTTCTATGTTTCCATCGGGCAGGCGTTTTGATGCCGCGGGCTCTGCGCATCCTTGCGATCACGCTGCTGACGGCGCTGGCGGTGATCATCGCCCTGCCCTTTGCGCTCGATACCCAATCCGGCCGCGACTGGACGGCACGGCGGCTGGCGGGGTTCAGCCTGGCCAATGGCATTTCGCTGCATGTGGCGCGGATCAGCGGCAGCCTGTGGGGCCGGGCCACGCTGGAAGGCGTGGAGCTGCGTGATCAGGACGGTCGCTTTGTCCGTGCGCCGCGCGTGCTGCTCGACTGGACGCCACGGGCGCTGATCAGCAACCGCTTCGAAGCGGCCGAACTGATCATCCCCGATGCGACGCTGGAACGCCTGCCGCGCCTGAAGCCGGTTTCTGATCCACGCATCCTGCCTAATATCGATATCCGCATCGGCACACTGGAACTGGGCCGGCTGGTGGTGGCCAGAGGCATCGCCGGGCCGGAGCGGCTGCTGAGCGCCAAGAGCCGGCTTGATCTTCACGCCGGACGCGCGCTGGTGGATCTGGATGCCAAAGTGTCTGCCGGCGACACGCTGGTGTTGCACCTTGATGCCGAACCGGATCGGGACAAGTTCGCGCTCAACGCCAAGCTGGCAGCGCCAGCGGGTGGCCTGGTGACGACACTGGCCGGGTTGAAAGCGCCGCTCAATGCCACCGCCACCGGGCGCGGGCGCTGGCGCGATTGGACCGGGCAGTTGGTGGCCAGCCTGGGTTCCGCGCCGCTGGCCGATCTGGCGTTGGCGGGCAAGGCCGGGGCGTTGGGGGCGCGCGGCCGAATCGATCCGGTGCCGCTGCTGGGTGGCGCTGCGAAAGAGGCGCTGGCCGGCGGGTTGGCTGTGGTGGCCGAAGTGGTGCCTGATGGCGATCTGACCCGACTGAAACTCACGCTGGATGGCAGGCAATTCACCGGCCGCCTAGGTGGCCGGATCGACCGTGCCGAAGAACGCTGGACCGAAGCCGACGTCCGGCTGAGCTTGGCGGAGGGCAGCGCGCTCGCCAAGGGTTGGGGCGTTGATGGCGGCCTGCTCACCGCGCGCCTGGCTGGCCCGCTGCTGGCGCCCATCATCGATGCGCGGCTGCTGGCGAAGCGGCTGGCGCTGCCGGGCGGGCTGGCGCTGAGCGATCTGTCTGTGGCCGGGATTGCCGATCTGAACGAAACGGGCCTGTCAGCTCCACTGGTCGCCACCGCCACGGGCCTCACCGGCCTGCCCGACAGTTTAAAGCCTTTGGCTGGCAAATGGCGCGCCGAAGGCCGGCTGGTTTATGCCAAGGGCCAGTTGCAAACCAATGATCTGAAACTGGCCAGCGGGCCATTGGCGGCACGCATCGGCCTGTCGTTCGTGCCGGCCACCAGCGCCTGGGGGCTCAGCGCGGCGGGCGATGTGCGCGGTTGGGCGCTGCCGCAACTGGGCGTTGCCGACGTGACCTTCCGCACCAATCTGAAACCCGGTGCCAATCAGAGCGTCGCCGGCAGCGGCGATTTCCGCCTGATTGCCGCGCGACCGCCGGCCAGCGGGCTCACCCGCCTTACCGGTGGTGGCGTCACGCTGGGCGGGCGTTTTGCGCTGCTGCCCGGTCTGGCCGTCGCCCTGTCAGATCTGGTGCTGTCATCACCGAAACTGGCCGCTGCGGGCCGTGCCGGTTGGGCAAATGGCCGCTTCACCCTCGCCACCACCGGCAAAAGTCTTGATTGGGGCCCGTTCGCGCTGGATGGCGAAGGCACCGTCGCCGCGCCGCATTTCACCGCCCGGCTGGCGAAACCCGGCTATGGCCTCACCGCCGTGGCGGCCCGTATCGATCCGGCCGGCGATGGCTGGCGGGTGGATGGTGATGCGCAATCGGGGTTGGGGCCGGTCACCTTGAAGGCCGATATCAGCCTGTCGCCGGTGCTGCGGATCGACGTGGACAGGCTGGCGGCGGCGGATTTTGTCGCCAGCGGCCGGCTGGACCAGTCCGCCACCGGGCCGTTCGCCGGCACGCTGGCGCTGGCCGGCAAGGGCCTCACCGGCAGCGCCAAGCTGTCTGCCGCTGGCGCCGTGCAGCTGGCGGAACTGGCCGTGGCCGGCGACTCCCTCAATCTGCCGCTGGCGACGCCGATCACGGTTGACCGGCTGCGGCTGGCCGCCCGGGTGCTGCTGCCGGCCAGCGGCCCCGATATCGATGCCGCGCTCGATCTGGCCGGATTGGAACGGGGCAATCTGGCGGTGGAAAAGGCCACAGGCACGCTAAAGATGAAGGGCGGTTCCGGTACGGCCAGCCTGACATTGGCCGGCAACAGCGGCGAAGCGTTCAACCTGGCCTTCACCGGCGACATCGCGCCCGATCGCTGGCAGATCAAGGGCGGCGGCGATTATGATGGCCGTGCCGCCAAATTGGCCGGGCCGGCGGTGATCACCCGTGATGCCGCTGGCTGGCACCTCGCCCCCGTCACGCTCACCAGCGCGCTCGGCAATGCCGAAGTGGCCGGCGATTGGGGCGCGACGAAACGGCTCAATGCCCGGCTCGACAAGGTATCGCTGCAGATGGTGGGCCTCGCCTATCCCACGCTTAATCTGGCTGGGCGGATTTCGGGCACGCTTGCGCTTGTGCAGACCGGCGATGCCGCCCCCACCGGCACGGCAGCCCTGCGCCTGAACGGCCTGTCGCGCAGCAACATCACCTCCACGTCCACCCCGATCGACGTTGGCCTCAACGCCGCGCTGGGCGCCGGCGGCACGGTGATGCGCGCGGTGATCGTGCGCGCCGGCAAGGTGGAAGGCCGCGCCCAAGCCAGATTGGGCCCGATCCCGACCGGCGAAGCTGACCTTGTGTCCCGCCTGTTCGATGCCAGCGTCACCGGCCAATTGCGCTATGCCGGGCCGGCGCAGGATCTGTGGGGTCTGTCCGGCCTCACGGCGCTCGATGTGCGCGGCGCGGTGCAGGTGGCGGCCGATGTGTCAGGCACGCTGGGCGATCCGCAGGTGGCAGGCCGGATCCGTGGGCTGGGCGGCCGGGTGGAAGCACCCTTGTTGGGCGCGGTGGCCACCGATGTCAGCCTGGATGCCCGCTTCACCGCGTCAAAGCTGGAACTCACCCGCTTTGCCGGCAAATCCGGCCAAGGCAGCA
>NZ_JAUMBI010000004.1:0-8279 GCF_032115815.1 Sandarakinorhabdus sp. | reverse complement strand
AGCATGAAGCCGCCGGCCGCCGCCGCCTGAATCCAGCTTGTGTACGCGCCGCGCTTGCCCGGAGGCGCATGTTCGGCGACGTAGATCGCCGCCCCGCCATATTCGCCGCCCAGCGCAAGACCCTGCAGGGTGCGCAACACCAGCAGCATGATGGGCGCGGCGATGCCGGCCTGTTCGAAGGTGGGCAGCAGGCCGATGCAGGCCGTGGCCCCGCCCATCATCGCGATGGTGATCAGGAAGGTGTATTTGCGGCCCACCTTGTCTCCGAACCAGCCGAACACCAGCGCGCCCAGCGGCCGGAAGAAGAAGCCGATGGCAAAGGCGAACAGGCTGAACAGCAATTCGGTGGTGGGGTTGCCGGTGGCAAAGAACAGCTTGCCCAGCAGGCTGGCGAGGATGCCGTAGAGGAAGAAATCATACCATTCGAACACGGTGCCCAGCGAGCTGGCCACGATCACCAGCCGATCCCGCTTGGGATCGATCACGTCTTCGATGGTCTCGTCTGCAACGCCCAAAACCCGGCCTCCCCGCCTGTTCCTTGGCTTTCCGCATAGCGGATGCGCGCGGACATGCAACGCCTTGCGGCGGGGATGATGGCCAGACTGCACATTGCAGATAGGGTGTGTTTTGTGGACACTGACCGGGCGCGACCAGGAGCCTTTCATGAAGCGGGTCATTGCTCTCGTTCTGGCAGCAGCCTTGCTGCCTGCCCCGGCAGCGGCACGATCGCCGTTCGACGGCACCTGGACGCTCGATCCGGCCAGCACGCATGTGTTTCGCACCCGGTACGACATCACGCTGGCAAATGGGATGTTTGCCTGCAACTGGTGCCGGCCGGCCTGGCACATCCCCGCCGATGGCCGGTTCCATCCGGTCGCCGGGCAACGCGGATATGACGAAGCGTCGGTTCAGATCATCGACGGCCAATCAGCGGTATTCCGGCGCAAACGCGGCGGACGCGAAGTGTACGCCGCCACCGACATGGTTTCAGCGAACGGCCGGCATCTTGCCTTTTCCTGGGTAGAGCGCGACGGCGAAACCGTGGTTGAAACGGGATCGGGTCTGTGGGTCAGGCGTGGCCATCGCGACGCTGCCGCGCACCCTGTCACAGGCCAGTGGCGCGAGCTTTGGACAAAGGCGAATACGACCCGCACAGGCCAAATCACCATGACGCTCGACGGCACGCGGCTCCACATGCAGCTGGCGCCCGATCAGCATTTCACGGCGACACTTGGCGGCCCGGCGGCCCGCATCGCGGGCGACAAGCGGGGGACGATGGTATCGGTTCGCCGGCGCGGCTCGCAGTCGCTTGTCCAGACCGAGCGCGTGAGCGGCACGATCGTTTCAGTCACCCGTTCGACGCTGCGCGATCGGTTGACGAAGGATATCGTGGTTGAAGATCACGCCAGCAACAGCCTGTCGCGATACACGGCGCACAAGCAATGACGCATTGCTGCCATGAACGGCAGCCGGCATAGGCCAGATGATGGACATGCTGATCATTGCCGTGGTCGCTGCGCTGGCGTCAGCGCTCACCCTTTATTCGGGGTTCGGCCTTGGCACCATTCTGCTGCCGGCCTTTGCCCTGTTCTTCCCGGTGCCAGTCGCGGTGGCGGCCACCGGCGTGGTCCACCTGCTCAACAATATCTTCAAGGCCGGGCTGCTGTGGCGGCAGGCGGATTGGCGGGTGGTGCTGCGCTTTGGCCTGACGGCGGTGCCGGCCGCGATGCTGGGCGCGTGGCTGCTGGCCCAGCTGGGCGACACACCGCGCCTGTTCACGTGGGACGGCTTTGGCCGCAGCTTCGGGCCAACCGGCGCCAGCCTAGCGGTGGGCCTGTTGCTGCTGATCTTCGCGCTGCTGGAATTGCAGAGCTGGTTCCAGAAACTGGCCGCGCCGCCGCGCCTGCAACCGCTGGGCGGGCTGGTCACGGGCTTCTTTGGCGGGCTCACCGGCCAGCAGGGGGCCTTGCGCTCGATCTTCCTGCTGCGCGCCGGGCTGGCGGCCAAGTCGTTCATCGCCACCGGCGTGATGATCGCCATTCTCGTCGATCTGGCCCGGCTTTCCACCTATGCCGCGTCCTTCAGCGCCCTTGGCCTCAACCCCGATGGCCGGGAGGCGCTGCTGGTCGGCGTCGGCACACTCGCGGCCTTTGCCGGGGCTTGGGCAGCGACGCGTCACCTCGAAAAACTCACCATCACGGCGGTTCGGTCGGTGATGGCAGCGTTGATGTGCCTGATCGGGCTGGCACTGTGCGCCGGCGTGCTGGGCTGAACCGCCGCCCGCAATTGACCACCTGCCCACAGCCGGGCATGGCATCTGCCCATGCAGTATGACGCGATCATCATTGGCGGGGGCCATAATGGCCTGGTCACGGCCTTCTATCTCGCCCGCGCGGGCCTCAAGGTGCATATCTGCGAAGCGCGCGATATCGTGGGCGGCGCCTGCGTGACCGAGGAGTTCGCGCCGGGCTTTCGCAATTCGACCGCCAGCTACACCGTCTCGCTGCTGCAGGACCGGGTCGCATCTGACATGAACCTGGGCGAGCATGGCCTGACCATCGTCAACCGGCCGCTCAACAATTTCCTGCCGCTGGCCAATGACTATCTCAAGGTCGGCCCCGGCGTGACGGAAAGCGAAGTGGCGCGCTTTTCGGCGAAGGACGCCGCAGCGCTCGCGGCCTATGATCAGCGGCTGGAGGTACTGGCCGATCAAATGCGGCGTCTCGCGCTGAAGATTCCGCCCGGGCCGGGCCTGAAGGGCATGGCGGCGCTGGCCACGCAGGGCTGGCCGATGCTGGGGCTGAGCAAGGGCGAACAGCACGACCTGTTCACCCTGTTCACCCGCAGCGCGCGCGAATTCCTGGATGGCTGGTTTGAAAGCGATCCGATCAAGGCGGTGCTGGGCTTTGATTCCATCGTTGGCCATTTCGCCAGCCCTGACACGCCCGGTTCGGCCTATGTGCTGCTGCACCATGTGTTCGGCCAGGTGAACGGGGTGAAGGGCGCCTGGGGCCATGCCATCGGCGGCATGGGCGCCATTACCAAGGCCATGGCCGCAGCAGCGTGCGAAAAGGGCGTTTCCATCGGCCTGGAAGAGCGCGTGGCCCGCGTGAACATCGTGAATGGCAAGGCGAAGGGCGTTACGCTGGAAGATGGCCGCGTGCTGGAAGCGCCCATCGTGGCCAGCAATGCCGGCCCGGCGCTGCTGTTCCGCCAGTTGGTGGACCGCGCCGAACTGCCAGCCGAATTTGCCCGTTCGATGGACGGCTATGCCACCGGATCGGGCACCTTCCGCATGAACGTGGCGCTTTCGGAACTGCCGGACTTCAGCGTGCTCAAGGGCCACGGCCCGCACCACGGCGCCGGCATCATCATCGCGCCCAGCCTTGATTACATGGACCGCGCCTATACCGGCGCCAAGGCCTATGGCTGGTCGGCCCGGCCGATCGTGGAGATGCTGATCCCATCGACGCTGGACGACACGCTGGCGCCGCCCGGCCGCCATGTTGCCAGCCTGTTCTGCCAGCAATTCGCGCCCACCTTGCCCGATGGCCAGAGCTGGGACGATGTGCGCGAGAAGGTGGCCGATCTGATCATCGATACCGTCACGGCGCATGCCCCCAATTTCAAGCGCAGCATCATCGCGCGGCAGATCCATTCGCCGCTCGATCTGGAACGCAAGTTCGGGCTGATCGGCGGCGATATCTTCCACGGCCGCATGAGCCTGGATCAATTGTGGGCGGCGCGCCCGGTGCTGGGCCACGGCAATCATCGCATGCCGGTGAAGGGCCTGTATCTGTGCGGCAGCGGCGCCCATCCCGGCGGCGGCGTCACCGGCGCGCCCGGCCACAATGCGGCCAAGGCGATATTGTCAGACCGACTTTACGGCTTTGCGCGGGCGTAAAGCCGTACGGGGGTTTACAGCCGCTTGCGGGTGTAAACGAGCACAGGATAGCCCGCAGCGATGAGGGCGAAGCACCACAAGGTGGCTTCCAGCCCGGAGGCATAGAGCGCGAACAGCGAATAGAGCGTGCCGGCCAGGCCAACGAAGCGCATCGGGCCGGAGAGCAGTTTCAACCCGGCCAGCCCCACCGCCATATAGCCGACCAGCATCGCCGCGGTTGCCACTAGGATGGTGAATTCAAACAGGCCCGAAAGGCTGCGATCGGTGTTCATCAGCACCAGCGCAGCCGCCAGCCCGCCCGACAGCAGCACGGCCGCCGCCGGAGCCCCTGCGCGGTTCAGCCCGGCAAAGCGCTGCGGGAACTGGCCGACCAGCGCCATGGCGCGCGGCAGTTCAGCGGCGGTCAGGGTGAGGCCGTTGACCGTGCCCAGCGCCGAAATGGCCGCAAAAACGCCGATCAGCGCCGCCGCCTGCGAACCGATGAACGGGGCGGAAAAATCAGCAAAGGGCGCGTTGGACTTCGCCAGCGCATCGGCCGGCACCAGCGCGATCATCGCCGCCGAAATCGCCATGTACAGCACGCCGGCGAGCAGCGGACCGACGATGGTCGCCACCGGCACGGTGAATTCCGGGCGGCGGATCTTGTCGGCCGGTACCGTGGCCGATTCAAAGGCAAGGAACGCCCACATGGTGAGCGTGACCGAGGTGATCACCCCATCGGCTTCCATGGCGGATGGCGGATTGACCACCGCGGCGCTGCCCTTGGTGAACAGCAGCCAGGCCGCGATGCCTAGCACGGCGAGGAGCGGCATGAGTTTCAAGAAGGTGGTGGCCTGCTGCACGAAGCTGGCGGCGCCGATGCCGGCCAGGTTGATCGCGGTGACCAGTACCAGCACGCCAACGGCGGCAAGCGCGCTGAGCAGCGGATCGCCGGCCAAGCCCGGCCAGATCACCGTGAGATTGGACACGACCGCCACGGCCAGCGCCGCATTGCCGACCCAGACGCCGATCCAGTAGCTCCACGCCGCGATATATGACGCCTTGGCGCCGAACGCCGTTTCTACATACGCATGTGGCCCGCAGGTTCCGGGCATCTGCCGGGATAGCGCGGCATAGCAACCAGCCAGCGCCAGCGTGCCGGCCAGCGCGATCACCCAGCCGCCCATTGCCGACCAGCCATAGGGCGCCAGCGTTGCCGGTAACAGAAACACGCCCGATCCGACCATATTGCCCACCACCAGGGCCAGCGCGGCCACCAGGCCCATTTCCTTCTTGATGTCGGCCATGCGCGCCCCCCGGTTCGCTCACTTTGCTGCCCGCTGGCTGCCCGCCCGTCAACGAATTGCTTTTCAGCATTGCTATTCGGTCTGCCCAACTGGGCCTGACCTGCTTATGATGGGCGCCATGACGACTCTGCACCCCACCCTTTCTCGCGTCACCGACCGTATCATCGAAAAGAGCCGCGCTGGCCGCGCCCGCTATCTCGATCATATCGCGCAGGAGCGCGAGAACGGCATGGGCCGCGAGCGGCTGTCCTGCTCCAACCTCGCCCACGGCTTTGCCGCCGCGCTGGATGATCAGGCAACAATCAAGGCCGGCGCGCGCGTCAATATCGGCATTGTCACCGCCTTCAACGACATGCTGTCTGCCCACCAACCCTATGGCCAATATCCGCCGCAGCTGAAGCTGTTTGCCCGCGAAGTCGGCGCCACGGCGCAGGTGGCCGGCGGCGTGCCGGCGATGTGCGATGGCGTGACGCAAGGCCAGGTGGGCATGGAGCTTTCCCTGTTCAGCCGGGACAGTATCGCGCTGGCCACGGCGGTGGCGCTGAGCCACGGCATGTTCGAATCAGTCGCGCTGCTCGGCATCTGTGACAAGATCGTGCCCGGCCTGCTGATTGGCGCGCTGCGTTTTGGCCATCTGCCGATGATCTTCGTGCCGGCCGGGCCGATGCCCAGCGGCCTGCCGAACAAGGAGAAGCAGCGCATCCGCCAACTGGCGGCCGAAGGCAAGGCCAGCCGCGCCGAGCTGCTGGAGGCCGAAAGCGCCTCCTATCACAGCCCCGGCACCTGCACCTTCTATGGCACGGCGAACAGCAACCAGATGATGATGGAGGTGATGGGCCTGCACGTGCCGGGCGCGGCCTTCGTCAATCCGGGCACCGGCCTGCGCACCGCGATGAACCGCGCGGCCATGCACCGGCTGGCGAAGATTGCTCTCAATCAGCCCGACGAGCGCCCGCTGGGCACCTGTGTGGATGAGCGCGCCATCGTCAACGCCATCGTGGGCTTGCTGGCCACCGGTGGTTCCACCAATCACGCCATCCACCTGCCCGCCATAGCCCGCGCGGCGGGCGTGTTGATCGACTGGCAGGATTTTGACGAATTGTCGGGCGCCGTGCCGCTGCTGGCCCGCGTCTATCCCGGCGGCGCGGCGGATGTGAACCAGTTCCATGCCGCCGGCGGCATGGCCTTCACCATTCGCACCCTGCTCGATGCCGGCCTGCTGCACGGCGATATCCCGACAGTCGGCGGCGACAACCTTGCCGATTATGCCCGCGATCCGGCGATGGACGGTGACCAGCTGGTTTGGCGCGACGTGCCGGAAAGTCGCGACGAGACCATCCTGCGCGCCGCCAGCAACCCGTTCCGCGCTGATGGCGGCATGCGGCTGGTGAAAGGCAATCTGGGCCGCGCCATCTTCAAGACCAGCGCCGTGGACGAGGAGCGCTGGACGATCGAGGCCCCGGCGCGCGTGTTCGAGGATCAGGAGAGCGTGCAGGCCGCCTTCAAGGCTGGCGAACTGGATCGTGACGTGGTGGTGGTGGTGCGCGGCCAGGGCCCGCAGGCCAACGGCATGCCCGAACTGCACAAGCTGACGCCAGCGCTGGGCGTGCTGCAGGATCGCGGGCACAAGGTGGCGCTGGTCACCGATGGTCGCATGTCGGGCGCATCAGGCAAGGTGCCGGCGGCCATTCATCTGTGCCCGGAAGCCATGTCCGCCGGGCCGATTGCCCGCGTGCGTGATGGGGACGTGATCCGGCTGTGCGCGCGGCAGGGGCAACTGGATGTGCTGGTGGATGCCGCAGAGTTCCTGTCTCGCCCAGCGGCGGTGATCGGTGCATCGGGGCCGGGCACGGCCCGCGAACTCTTCGCCTTCTTCCGCACCGGCAGCGATGATGCGGAAGCCGGCGCTTCAGCCATGCTGAAGGCGGCGGGTCTGTAGAAACGAAAACGGCCGGGGTGTCGCCACCCCGGCCGCTTCATTATCAGCAAAAGCTGATTACTTGGCCTGCGCCAGGTAGGCGGTCATGCGCTTGGTGGCCAGCGGCGACAGCTTCACGGCCTTGGCGGCAGCGAGGTTGGCCGACGGGCCGTTGCCGACCTGCACCAGGGCAACCATGCCCATGGAGAAGTGCGGCAGGCACTTGATGCCATACACGCCCGGCTTGCCAACCTTCAGGATGAAATCCTTGCCCATGGCACCCTTCTGCTCGGCTTCACCGGCCGGCAGGAAGCCCGCAATGGTCTGGGCGTTGTGGCCCGGGTTGGTGGCCACGAACTTCACGGTGTCGCCAGGGGCAGCCTTCACGAAGCCCGGTTCGAAAACCATGGCGCCTTCGGCACCCTTGTTCAGCATTTTGACGGTGATTTCCTTGGCGGCAGCCGGAGCGGCGATCACCAGGGCAGCGGCGACAAAACCCAGAATCTTCATCTGTCTCTCTCCTCGCGCCGGCTTGTGGCCGGCAGGTTTTTCACACGCCCGGGCGGTTGCGCCGGATCGCTTGGACGGGCTCCATACGCTTCGACCCTTGTGTGCTCAAGGACTGGGGATTGCGACACTTTGTCCAAACCCCAGCCGTGCAATGGAGATTGCCGCAGCCGTGCTTTCGGCAAGCTGAACAAGTTACAGTGAAGCGATGATGCCCACCGCCGGATCGATGCGGCCATCGACCAGTTCTGCCCAGGCCTTGGCAACGGCGGCATCGCCGGCCACCTGCTCGACGCGCAGCCAGCTCAGCGTGGCGGCAAAGCGGCCCCAGGCTTCACCCAGCCGTTGTTCAAAACCGGCCGGGCCCCATTCGGCGACGCGATCCTGCGCCACGGTGGGCGCGAAGAACAGCTGCGGCACCGGGCCGGGCAGTTCGTTGGTGTTGGGGCTCTCCCAATGGGTGTCACCAACGATATGGCTTTCCTTGAGCCGCTCGCCCAGCAAGGTGTGGACACCGCTGCGCACTCCGCCATTGCCGGAAAAATCGACGAAGGCGATTGTCTCACCCGCGACGCTGGCGATCTCGTTATAGCTGAGCACCTGATCGTAATAGCCTGTCTTTTCGCAGAAATCGCGATTGGCAGGCGAGGTGAGGCCCACCACA
>NZ_JAUMBI010000003.1:6206-8627 GCF_032115815.1 Sandarakinorhabdus sp. | reverse complement strand
GAGCCACGCTGGTCACGGCAACCAGCGTGACTTGCGGCAGGATCGGTCGACGGTTCAAGCCAAGGACAGCAGACATGTTTCGGACGATCGGGAAAAGAGGGGGCTATGATGGGGATCCTGACACAATTCCGTTTGCCAGCGTGATTGCAGCAGGGCCAGCTCGCGCGCGAAGCGCGCCGCCTGGTCAGACCGATTGTCACTTGGCCGCGTGCGTGATTCAGCGTGGATCAGCCTGGCTTCGGCACAATAGATGTTCGCCAGCCCTTCCACCTGTAGTTTGAGACAGAAATCGACGTCATTGAACGCGACGGCAAAGCCAGCCTCGTCCAGCCCTCCCACTTGGCGGTAATGCGCCCGCGTTACCAAGAGGCAAGCCGCCGTGACGACAGAGACCTGGCGGGTAACCGCATGCCAGCCGGCATGATGCAGGCTGGCGGGATCCGCGCCACGCTGGGTATGGCCAGCCGCATTGCCAGTGCCGATACTCACGCCTGCATGCTGGATGCTGCCATCGGGGTATAGCAGTTGGGCGCCTACGGCTCCCACCCCGGGCCGGGTGGCATGGCGAACCATCGCCGACAGGAAGTCGCCGTCCAGCGCCTCGACATCATTGTTGAAGAGGCACAACAGTTCGCCACGGGCCATCGCCGCTGCCCGATTGTTGAGTCGCGCGAAATTGAAGCCGCCGTCGTCGCGCAGCACCTTTATACGGCCCGCGGCCTGCTCTGCCTCCAACAGTGCCAACGTCGATGGGTCGCTGCTGCCATTGTCGACAATGATGATCTCGACGTTTCCCGGATAGGTCAGCCGTGCAAGGCTGGACAGGCAGGTGCGCAAAAGGTCCACACGGTCACGCGTTGGGATGATGAACGAAACTGCCGGCCATGCTGCCGGTTCCGGCGGCTGCACGCGCCAGAACGGCAGACCATCATGGCGTGCATCCAGCCGCCAATCCGGCCAATGCTGACGAACGCGCGCGGGCCATTCTGGATCCACGCTTGCAGAGCGGCCGCGCTGGGTCAGGACCAGGGGCAGATGCGCCACGTTCACCCCTTTGGCGAGCATGGCCAACTGCAGTTCGGCAAGACCTGCCGCGCTTACCGGCAGCGACGGCAGCCGCGCTGCTGTCGCGAGCGCCGTTTCGACATGAAGCGCGGAGGCGCCCGAGAGGCAATCGCGGGCCAAGTGCAATAGCAGATCCCATCCTGGCTTGATCCAAGGGAACGCGGGACCGGCCGATGTTTTTACATCTTCATCCCAATAGATGATGCCGGCATCCGGGTGGCGGGCCAGCGCCGAGGCCAGAAGCTGGGGCAGTGACGGGTCCAGCATATCGCCCGGCAGAACCGGAACCACCCAAGCAAGTCCTCGCCGTGACTGCTGCTCCAGGAGATCGGTCAGCATGACTGCATCCGTGTCTTCCAGCCGAACCACGCTGCCATTGTCGATCGACTGCGCCGCGCCGATCCAGTTACGGACGCGCAGTGGTGCAATCTCTGCTCGCCAGTAGGAATAGGAATCAGGGTGACTGTCTGCCAGACGGCACAGCCCGTTCCAGGCCCGCACGCGCTTGCCTCGCAGCAGTTCGCCCAGCCGCAGCAAACTCGCAAGCGGTGCCATGCGCATGGCCATGGCAGCGACGGTGAACAGGGCGCGTGTTGAAGGCCAGGGCAAGGGCTTGCGCGCCATCTCAGCGCCCCAGCAGGCGGCGCACGCGGCCGGTGGCGCGTCGGACGGCGATGACGGCGCTGGCGGTGGGATCGAGCACCGGTGCGGCGGCGGTCAGGCGTTGCACCAGCACTTCGGCGGGGCAAGGCAGGCCGGTGACGGGGTCGAGATAGCGCGGGTAGAGCAGATAGGCTGCCGCCACCAGCTCATCCAGCGTGCGCCGCGCCGTGCGACGGGCGGGCACCGGGCCGCGATCGGTGGTGAGACCCCAGCCGGCATAGAAGGGCACGCCGTGGACGGTGACCGGCTTGCCGCGCAGCAGGGCCTCGAACCCGGCCAGCGAGCTGTTCACGTGCAGTTCGTCGGCCATGGCGATCAGATCGGCCATTGGTGCGGTGGTTTCCACCCGGTTGGCCAATACCGCCATTTCGCTCTCCGCGATCAGTCCCTTGCGGTGGCCGGCAATCACGTCGGGGTGGGGTTTGTAGATCAGATAGGCGTCTGGTCCGGCTTCGGCCCGCGCGCGGCGCAGCAGTTCGAGGTTGGACGAGAGCGCGCCGCCGCTGGTGACGGCGCGATCATCCTCGACCTGGCCGGGCACCAGCACATGGCGGCGGGCGCCGCCGGGGCGAGGCAGCGGGGCGGCGGCGCCTTTTTCATATTTGGACAGTCCGGCGGCGACAATGGCCACGCGCAAGGCTTGCGATCGTTCCAGAAGTTTTGGTGGGAACGCACTGTTTTGTAAAAAAACTT
>NZ_JAUMBI010000003.1:0-6172 GCF_032115815.1 Sandarakinorhabdus sp. | reverse complement strand
GGAGAGCGGCGGCACACAATCCGCACCCAGTCCGGCGGAGCGGATGAAGCCGTCTTCCACCTCCAGCACCGGCCGGCCCTGCAATGCCTTCGCCTGTGCTGCCGAAAGGCGGGAGCGCCAGATGGCGACCCTGTCTGACTTCGCCAGTACCGGCACGCCGCGTCTGAACGGGGTTTCCGCGCCATTCCACAGCAGCGGGGCGACCGTGGGGCGTTTCCAGTAGGCAAAGCCCAAGGCTGCCGCGATGCCCCGGTTGTCATCAATCATCTGTCGCCAGAATCCACAGAGTTCAATGGCTTGCAACGGAGAGATGACGGCGCCGCTGAAGGGATCGCGCCAGTGCCAGCCGGTGAGATGGGTGCGCACCAGCGCTGCTGCCGCCGCATCGGGCATGCTGAGCTTGCCAGCCGCTAGCGCCAGCAGGGCGCGCGGATCGTCGGCCGCAAGGCGCACTTCGGTTGCGGTGTCGAGCAGCGACCAGGGGTCGGCATCGGCAGGCCAGTTGGTGGCATCGAGCAGGGCAGGACCAGCCACTTGCCGGCCCCAATAATGGCCGCCCACCCGGTGTTGCGCCAGTGCCGCCAACAGCGTCTGCACATCGCCTTCACCATTGTCACCGGGCGCGGCAAAGGCCGGCGCGCGGGCGCCGGGAAAGGGCGGAATGGCCAGCAGCGGGGCCATCACCCCAGGGCGGCAATGGCGATGAGCTGGCGCATGAGGCCGGGCAGTTCGCTGAGCGGCACCATGTTGGGACCGTCGGAAAGCGCCGTATCGGGATCGGGGTGGGTTTCCATGAACAGGCCGTCGATCCCAACCGCCATGGCCGCGCGGGCCAGCGGGGCGACGAACTGGCGCTGGCCCAACGAGCGATCGCCGCCGCCACCGGGCAGTTGCACGCTGTGGGTGGCATCGAACACCACCGGGCAGCCCATTTCCCGCATGATCACCAGGCCGCGCATGTCGACCACCAGATTGTTGTAGCCAAAGCTCGATCCGCGCTCGCACAGCATGATGGTGCCGCCATCGGTGCCAGCCGCGGCTCGGGCCTTGCCGAGCACGGCCTGCATGTCGCCGGGCGCCATGAACTGCGCCTTCTTGATGTTGACCGGCCGGCCACTGGCTGCGGCCGCCGTGATCAGATCAGTCTGCCGCGCGAGGAAGGCCGGCGTCTGCAACATATCAACAACTTCAGCGACGGCCTTCACCTGTTCCGGCAAGTGGACATCGGTCAGCACCGGCAGGCCCGTCTCGCGCCGCACCTTCTCCAGCACGCGCAGGCCTTCCTCCAGCCCATGACCGCGGAAGCCGTTGACGCTGGTGCGGTTGGCCTTGTCGAAACTGGCCTTGAAGATCACCGGCAGGCCAAGTTCCTCGCCCATCGCTTTCAGCCGTTCGGCAATCGCAAGGCACAGCGCCTCGCTCTCGATCACGCAGGGGCCGGCGATCAGGAAGGGCGGAGCGCCGGGAGCGCGGGAAAAGGCGGGCAGCATCAGCGGCTTTCGGCAAGCGCCCGGCGGGCCAGCTCGGCTTCGATCAGCGGCACGTCGGTCGGGTTGTTGAGTTCGATCATGTCCCAGGCCGGGGCGGCGCACTGCGCCACGCCCACCGGCAGCCCGGCATCAAGGAAGCGCAATTGTTCCAGCCCTTCCTGCAGTTCCAGCGGTGCCGGGCCGACCGCCACATAATCGGCCAGCGCCGCCGGGCGATAGGCATAAAGCCCGACATGCAGCAGCACCGGCTGCTCCGGCGTGGTGCCGGGCGCCACATGCGGGATGATCGATTTGGAAAAATACAGCGCGCGGCCATCGCGGGCGCACACCGCCGTGGTGCCGCCCACCCGGCCGGCCGCGGCATCGGCCTGCAGATGCGCCAGCACCGCCGGCGAGGCGGGGACAACAGCGGTCGTCATCGCCAGATCGGGGCGGGCTGCCAGCATGTCTACGACCGCTGCCACCATGGCGGCCGGGGTGAGCGGTGCATCGCCCTGCAAATTCACCACAATATCGTGGACAGCGGCCAACCCGGCCAACGCGGCGGCGCAGCGTTCGGTGCCGTTCAGGCAGGTGTCCGGCGTCATCACCACCGCCATGCCCAGTGCCGTGCAGGCCTCGGCAATGCTATCATCATCGGTGGCGATCACGCAGTCCACTGTGCCCGGCAGCACGGCGGCGGCGGCCTGGGCGGCGGCCCAGGTGTAACTGATTGCCGGGCGCGCCACGCCATCGGCACCGGTGAGCGGCGCCAGCGGCTTGGCCGGAAAGCGGGTGGAGGCCAGCCGCGCCGGGATAACGATTGCAATCCGCATCGCCTCAACGACCCCAGGGTGGAGCGCTGGCAATATCATAGATCTGCACGGCGCCCACCGGCTGGTGCGAACCGGCTTCGGGTACCACGAACAAAACGGTCACGCGGTGCGCGCGCATCATTTCCAGCGCATCATCCACCGATGCCGTCTGTTCGATGATCTTGGGTGAAGGGGTCATCACCGCGCTCACCGATCCGGTGGCCAGGTTGGTCAACTGGCGGCGCAGATCGCCATCGGTGATCACCCCAACCAGATCGCCGTCAGCATCCACCACGCCGGTCATTCCCAGGCGCTTTTCGGTCATCGTCACCAGCACCTGCGGCATGGGCGTATCAATGCTCACCAGCGGCAGGCGATCACCGCTGTGCATCACATCAGCCACCAGGTTGTTGCGGCGACCAATGTCGCCACCGGGGTGCAGGGCGCGGATATCATCCTGCGAAACGCCGCGCGCCCGCATCGTTGCCACCGCCAGCGCATCGCCCAGCGCCAGCATCATGGTGGACGAGGTGGTGGGCGCCATGCTGGCGGTGCAGGCTTCCGGCATCGGCGGCAGCAAAAGGCCAATATCGGCCTTGCGCATCAACAGGGAATCGCGATTGCGCGAAATGCCGATCACCCGCACGTCCAGCCGCTTGGCATGGGCATAAAGCGGTTGCAATTCAACCGTATCGCCGCTGTTGGAGAAGAGCAGCAGCACATCGCCCGGCATCACCATGCCGGCATCGCCATGGGCCGCTTCGGCGGCGTGCACGAAATGCGCCGGGGTGCCGGTGGCTGCCAGCGTGGCGGCAACCTTGCGCGCGATATGCCCCGATTTGCCCATGCCGGAAACCACGATGCGCTGCTTGCAGGCCAGCATCTCGTCCACGGCGGCGGCAAAGTCGCCATTGATCATCTCGCCCAGCTGGCGCAGGGCTTCTGCTTCCAGGGCAATGACGTGCCGGCCGTTTTCCTGATGCAGATCACTGGTCATTCTCAGCATCTTCTTGTTGTCCTGATGAGCGACCCTATTGATTTGGCCTGTTACTGCCGCAGACTTGCCTGGTCAATTCTTGCCCCAGCAATTGTTGACTCCGGCGGTGCGACGGTGAACGCAGGCTGCATGACTGCAACGCAGACCACCGGTACAACCCCTCGCCATATCCTGTTCGATCTTGATGGCACGCTGGTGGATAGTGTGCGCATCACTTGCGCCATCATTGATGCCATGTTGGCGGCACGCGGTATCGCGTTTCGCGCCGATCCTGCGGTGGCCCGTGCCATGGATGCGGTTGGCGGTGAAGCCATGATCGCCGCCGTGATGGGTCCGCACTGCCGCGATCCCAAACAGGAGATCGCCGAATTCCGCGCCCGCCATGCCGTGGTGGCCACGCCGTATGATCTGGCCTTTCCCGGTGTGCGCGATGCGCTGGCGGCACTGGCCGCGGCCGGTGTTGGCATGGCCATCTGCTCCAACAAGCCGCAGCATCTGTGCGAGAAGATCCTCGCCGATCTGGATATCGCCCGGCATTTTGCCGCCATCGTGGGCGCAAGGGCGGAATTGCCCCGCAAGCCGGCGCCCGATGGTGCCCGGCTGGCGCTGGCGGCACTGGCCGCCGATCCTGCTGCCACGCTGTATGTGGGGGATTCACCCGTGGATGTGGCCACGGCCCGTGCTGCCGGGTTGCCGTTGGTGCTGGTCGATTGGGGCTATGGCTTTGCTGATGCCCGCCTTGCTGCGCCCGATGCACGGGTGCTGCACAGCCTGGTGCAATTGCTGGATTAGGCTTGCCGCTCGCGGACGATGCGGGTCTGGAACAGGCGATCCCACATCATGCCGGTGATGGCATAATTGCCTTCTTCGTGCAGATGATGATGGCGCATGTGGTGGGTTTTCAACACCCGTGCCAGCCGGCCCTTCATCGGCCATTGGTGGCAGGCATAATGCACCAGATCATAAGCGACATAGCCGCTCATCCAGCCCAGAAACAGCCAGTTGCCCGCCGGCCCGGCCAGCGCCACCAAGCCGGCCCAGACCAGCCCGCCCACCGGCAGGCTGACCATCGGCGGCATCAGGTTGCGCAGCGGATCGTTGGGCACGGCATGATGATTGCCATGCATGATGAACACGAACTTTTCCATCACGGCGGAAGCCGGTTCCCAGTGAAACAGGAAGCGGTGCAGGGCATATTCGGTCAGGGTCCACAGCATGATGCCGGCAACACAGATCAGCATGGCCACGACAATGCCGGCGGCATGCGTTGTCTGCCCCGTTGCCCACCACGCCCGCCAGGCAATCAACGGCAAGCCCACGGCCCACAACGCCATGAAGCCGGGCGCTGAAATCACCGTCAGCTTTTCCAGCCAGCGGTTTTCAAACAGTTTGAGTCGAGAATGGGAGGGCACCATCACATTTGGTCTCAACAGGAGGGCGCGGAAACTGTCAAGGTGCAACTGACGCAGTGAACGCTTGTTGCGACGTTCTGGCAAGTGCTTGTCACATTTTGGCAATTCGTGAACAAATCGTGAGTGCTGCACTGCAACATCTTGCCCCCAAATGCTTGGCTTATCAGCTGATGCCCGCTGATCTATGAACCGATCATGAGCAAGACGCCCGACGCGCCGTTCCCGGCCAATACAACGTCCGAAACGGTGCGAGTCCTTCGCCGCATCCTGATCACCGGCGCTTCGGGTGCCATTGGCGGCGCGCTGGCGCGGCGGCTGGCGGCGCCGGGCACGCACCTGCTGCTGTGGGGCCGGGATATGGCGCGGCTGACGCTGATCGCCACCATCTGCCGTGCGGCCGGGGCCACGGTGGAACTACGCCAGATCGACCTGGCCGAACCCGCCGCATCGCTGGCCGCCATTGCCGCCGACGATTCTGCCGCCCCGATCGATGCAGCGCTGCTGGTGGCCGGGCAGGGCGATGCGGTGCCGCCGGGGCAGATTGTTGAACCGGCCGAACAGGTGGCGCGGCTGGCGGCCGTCAACTTTGCCGGCCCGGCGGCGCTTGCCGCAGCCCTGGCCACGCGCATGGTGGCGCGCGGGCAGGGCCGCATCCTGCTGGTGGGATCGGCGGCGGCCTTCCACGCGCTGCCGCACGCGCCCACCTATGCCGCCAGCAAGGCCGGGCTGGCGCGCTTTGCCGATGCGCTGCGGCTGGCGGTGGGCCCGCACGGCGTGATCGTCACGCTGGTCTCTCCTGGCTTCATCGATTGGGCCAATGGTGGCCGGCCGGTCCCACGGGCCCTGCTGTTGCCGCTGGAAGAAGCTGCCCGCCGCATCCTGGCCGCGTTCGATGCCGGGGTGGGCCATGCCATCATCCCGCGCCGCTTTGCGCTGCTGCGGCTGCTGGATCGGGCGTTGCCCGGTGTTGCCCGCGATGCGCTGCTGCGCCAATTCAGGCCGTGATCGTTTCCGCCAGCAGATGGTGCAATTGCGCCGGGCTGAGATCGCGCGATTGGCCGTTACCGCGCAGCAGCGTGCCATCGGCGCCAAAGCGCAGCAGCACAAAGGGCGTGTCGCGATCGCCGCCTGGATCGACAAGGCCGGCAATGCTGGGGCGGTGATCGCCATAGAACAGCAGGATCGCCGGTTTGCGCAGCGCCGCCATTTCCTGTGTCAGGCGGGCCAGCATGGCATCGCCCTTGCCCACCAGCCGCAGATAGGCGCTGGAACGATGGCCGTTGCAATCGGCCGGCCACGGGCCATGATTTTCGATGGTGACAGCATGGATCAGCGTGGGGCCCTCGGCGGTGCGGGCGCGCTCCATGATCACATCGGCGATGGCGGCATCGGTCACATAGCGATGTTCGCCCTTGGCCGGCATTGCAAACGCGTCTGGCCCGACCAGTTCGGCAAACCCTGCCGCCGGCATGATGGTAT
>NZ_JAUMBI010000002.1:0-2439 GCF_032115815.1 Sandarakinorhabdus sp. | reverse complement strand
GCCCGCTTGATGCGGGAACGGGTGGAGATCATCGCCACCACCGCCACGCTGGAACAGGGCAAGCCGCTGGCCGAAGCCCGCGCCGAACTGGGCTACAGTGCCGCCCTGGTCGATTTCTACGCCGGCGAGGTGCGCCGCAATTATGGCCGTGTGCTCACCCGCCCCACCGGGCAGCGCAGCCTGGTCATCCACGAGCCCGTGGGCCCCAGCCTGGCGCTGTGCCCATGGAACTTCCCGATCCTCAACCCGGCGCGCAAGCTCGCCCCGGCGCTGGCCGCCGGCTGTTCGATGATCATCAAGCCGCCCGAAGAAGCGCCCGGCACCAGCATATTGGTGCTGCAATGCTTCATCGATGCCGGCCTGCCCGCGCCGGTCGCGTCGATGGTGTTCGGCGTGCCCGACACGGTCTCGCGCCACCTCATCGCCAGCCCGATCATCCGCAAGATCAGCTTCACCGGCTCCGTCCCGGTGGGCAAGCATCTGATGAGGCTGGCCGCCGATGGCGCCAAGCGCACCACCATGGAACTGGGCGGGCATGGCCCGGTGATCGTGTGGGATGATGCCGACATCGAAAAGACCGTCACCATGGTTTCGGCCTTCAAATGGCGCAACGCCGGCCAGGTCTGCGTCTCCCCCACCCGCCTGATCGTCCACGAGGCGGTTGCCGATCGCTTCGCCGCCGCCATGGCCACACGCGCCAAGGCCCTCACCGTCGGCCCCGGCATGGATGCCGCTACCCAGATGGGTCCGCTCGCCAACCCGCGCCGGCCACAGGCGATGGAAAGCCTGATCGGCGATGCGCTGTCACAGGGCGCCACCCTGCTGGCCGGCGGCGAACGCATCGCTGGCCCCGGCAATTTCTGGGCGCCCACCCTGCTCGCCGATGTGCCGCTTTCCGCCCGCCTGATGAACGAGGAGCCGTTTGGCCCGGTGGCCTTGGTGCAACGCGTCGCCACCATGGATGCGGCCATCGCCGAGGCTAACCGGCTGCCGTTCGGCCTTGCCGCCTATCTGTTCACCGAAAACGCCCGCACTGCCAATCTGATGGCCGATGCGGTCGAATCCGGCATGGTCGGCATCAACACCATGGCGATGAGCGCGGCGGATTCGCCGTTCGGCGGGGTGAAGGATAGCGGCCACGGCAGCGAGGACGGGCCGGAAGGCATGCGCGCCTTCCAGGTGATCAAGGCCATCCACCAGCATTGACGAGGTTGCAGACGGCCGCCCCGGCTGGCAGGGAGCGCGAATGACTGACGCCGAACTCGCCCGCCACCTCGCCCACGCCGCCGGGCAGATGCTGCTGGAACTCCGCAGCGGCCCGGCCGAAGGCAAGGCTTTGGGTGCCGAAGGCGACCGCATCAGCAATGCGTTCCTGGTTGAAGAACTGCGCCGGCTGCGCCCCGATGATGCGATCCTTTCGGAAGAGGAAGCCCCTGATCTCGCGCGCCTGCAATACCGCCGCGTCTGGCTGGTCGATCCGCTGGACGGCACGCGGGAATATGGCGAACGCCGCGAGGATTGGGCGGTGCATGTCGGCTTGAGCATCGATGGCCGCATCGCCGATGGCGCCGTGGCGCAGCCCTCGCTGAATCAGACCTTCTGCACCCAGCATCCGCCCGCGCTCCAGCCCGAAGCCGCACGCTTGCGCATCGTCGTGTCGCGCAGCCGCCCGGCCGCGTGCGCCGATGCGCTGGCCGCCAGCATCGGCTGCGAACTGGTGCCGATGGGCAGCGCCGGCGCGAAAACGCTGGCCGTGCTGCGCGGCGAAGCCGATGTTTATCTGCACCAGGGCGACATGCACGAATGGGACAGCGGCGCCCCCGCCGCCGTGGCCCAGGCCGCCGGCCTGTGGGTGAGCCGCGTTGATGGCAGCCCGCTGGTATTCAACCAGCCGCGCCCGCTCACGCCCGATATCCTGATCTGCCACAAGGCCCGCGCCCCGGCGCTGCTGGCGGCCATCGCGCCGCTGCTGGCCTGAACAAGGCATGACGGAAATAGGGCACCAATCCGGCAGAGGCCGCCGCTGCGCGGTCGTCAAATTGCCATATTGGGCCTCTAGGGCCGGCGAGAGTTAGGATTTTGGCCCCCGAAATGCTTCGAAGCGACGCTGCAACTGCCCCAGCAGGCCCCGATAGCCTGCCCGCGAGCCTGCCTGCCTTGCCGCGCAGCGAGCGCGGCTGGACCTGGTGGGTTGGCACCATCATCACGCTTGCCGTGCTGGTGGCCGCAATGCTGCAACTGGCGCAGCTCGATCTGGCGCGCGTGGCGGCAATCGTGCCAAGCTCGCCGGCCTTCTGGTTGGTGTTTGCCCTGTCCTATTTTGCCGGGCCGCTGGGCGATTATGCCATTTTCCGCCGTCTGTGGCAGATTCCGGTGGCTGGGTTCTTCGCGTTGCTGCGCAAGCTGATCGGCAACGAACTGATCACCGGCTATGTTGGC
>NZ_JAUMBI010000001.1:0-9374 GCF_032115815.1 Sandarakinorhabdus sp. | reverse complement strand
TGCCCCTGCGCGCTCGGCCTCGCGGTGCCCGCCGCCCAGATCGTCACCACCGGCGCGCTGATGAAGGCCGGCGTGCTGGTAAAGGACGGCAGTGCCCTCGAACGGCTCGCCGAAGCCGATACTGCCGTGTTCGACAAGACCGGCACGCTTACCCTTGGCGCGCCCGAACCGGTTGATCTGCATCTGCTCGATGCCACGCAGTCTGGCATTGCGCTGGCCCTGGCACAATGCAGCCGCCACCCGCTTTCCGAAGCCCTGCGCGCCGCGCTGACCACCGCCGGCACCGTGCCGCAGCGGGTGACGTTGGTGAGCGAAACGCCCGGCGAAGGCCTCACCGGCCAGTGGCAGGGTCAGATTGTCCGACTGGGCCGCCCGGCCAGCGCCGACGGGGATCTGATGGCCGCCGCCCTCACCATCGGCGAAGCACCCGAAATCCTGATCCGCTTTGCCGATCCGCTGCGCCCGGCCGCGTCTGTCACCATCATCGAATTGGCCGAACTTGGCCTTCCCGCCCGTATCCTGTCCGGCGATCGCTCCGGCCCCGTGGCCGCTGTGGCGTCAGCATTGGGCATCAACGGTCAAGGCGGTCTGTCGCCAGCCGACAAGCTTGCCGCGATCAAGGCGCTCAGCGCCAGCGGCAAGCGCGTGCTGATGGTTGGCGATGGTCTCAACGATGGCCCGGCGCTGGCCGCCGGCCATGTCTCGATGGCGCCGGGTTCGGCCGCCGATGCCAGCCAGAATGCCGCCGATGCGGTATTCCTGGGCAGCAGCCTTGCGCCGGTCGCCACCGCCATTCGCGCCGCGCGGGCAACGCAAGCCGTGGTCCGCCAGAATTTCGCGCTGGCCATCGGCTACAACATCATCGCCGTGCCGCTCGCCATTGCTGGCGTTGTCACCCCGCTGGTCGCCGCGCTGGCCATGTCGGGTTCCTCCATCATCGTGGTGGCCAATGCCCTGCGCCTGAAGGGATCGACACGATGAACGGCATATTGTTCCTGATTCCGGTGGCGCTGGGCCTTGGCCTGCTCGGCCTGTTCGCCTTTTTCTGGGCGGTGGGGCGCGGCCAGTTCGACGATCTGGATGGGGCTGCGCTGCGCATTTTCATGGATGAAGAACCGCCGGCAAAGGAGCCACCCGATGCTGCGCTCTGAACCGCTGGCCTATCTGCCGGCGCTATTGGCGCTGGCGCTGGCCGCCGTGGCGGTGCCGGCCCGCGCCGAAGCCCGGCTGATCAGCCTGTGCAGCGGCAGCAGCCTGCCCGCTCCCGGTATTCCCAGCCGCGATTGCGACCAGGCCTGCCATATTGGCTGCAGCCGAGAAAAGCGCAGTTCAGGCCGGCTCTGACGGCGCCGGCGTTGCGCCTGCCAGATCGGCCATGCGCGCGGTAAAGGCGATCTTCAGCGCGTCTGACAACGATCCCACCCCCAGTTTCGACATCAGATTGGCGCGGTGGATTTCCACGGTGCGCGGGGAAATGCCCAGATCATAGGCAATCACCTTGTTGGACTGGCCTTCCACCAACCCGTTCAGCACATCGCGCTCGCGCGGGGTCAGGCCGTTCAACTGCGCGCGGGCCTGATCGGCCAGCCGATTGAGCTCGGCGCGGCCATCATTGTGCTGCAGCGCCTGTTCCAGCGACGCAATCACGGCGGTCTTCTCGAACGGCTTTTCAAGGAAATCAACGGCGCCGGCCTTCATCGCCCGCACGGCCAGGCCCACATCGCCATGGCCAGTGATGATGATCACCGGCAGCACCACGCCCTTTTCTTTCAGGGCCTGCTGCACTTCCAGGCCATCCATCGCACCCAACCGCACGTCCAGCAGCACGCAGCCCGGTTCCAGGTGCGGCGCTGCCTTCAGGAAGGCTTCGCCCGATTCAAAACTCTCAACCTCGAACCCGGAGGTTTTCAGCATGAAGCCAACCGAGCGACGCACCGCTGCTTCATCATCAACCAGATAAACGCGTTTTTCAGCCATCCTGCGGCTCCTCTGCCATTTCCAGAGTGAAATGAAAGGCGGTTCCGCCAAAATCCGACGGTTCCGCCCAGATGCGGCCGCCATGGGCCTCCACAATCGTGCGACAGATCGACAGGCCGAGGCCCATGCCCTTTTCCTTGGAGGTGTTGAATGGCTGGAACAGCACGGCCGCCACTTCGGGCGCCAACCCGGGCCCTGAATCGGAAACCACCACCTCCACCATGCCTCTGCCGGCCGAGCGGCTGCGGATTTCAAGGCTCTGGCGCGCCGATCGCTGCATGGCTTCCACCGCATTGCGGATCAGGTTCAACAACACTTGCTGGATCTGGATGCGATCGCACAGCACCAGATCAGCCGCAGGATCAAGCCGGATGTCGAAATCCATGCCGGTCTGGCCGGAGCCCGTCAGCGCCAGCGCCGCCGCTTCGGTAACGAGCCGGCGCAGACGCTCAACGCGGCGCTCGCTTTCGCCGCGGCTGATGAATTCGCGCAGGCGCCGCACGATCTGCCCGGCGCGCAGGGCCTCTGCACTGGCTTCGGCCAACGCCTCGCGCACCATTGCGATAGTGTCCGGCGCCGGCGCGCCCTCTTCCCCCAGCAGCGCCCGCGCACCTTCGGCATAGCTGGCAATGGCGGTCAGCGGCTGGTTCAGTTCATGCGCCAGCGCGCTGGCCAGGCTGCCCATCGCCGATACCCGGCTGATGTGGGACAACTCGCCCTGCAGATCGTTCAAGCGGCGCTCGGCACGCTGGATCTCGGTGAGATCACGGATGAAACCGGTGAACAACCGGCCGCTTTCGGTATGGGCCTCGCCAATTGCCAGCTCGATCGGAAAGGTGCTGCCATCGCGCCGGCGCGCCGCCGTAATCCGACCAATACCGATGATATGGGCCTCTCCGGTGTCCATATAATGCTGCATGTAGCTGTCGTGGCGGTCACGATCCGGATTGGGCATCAGGATCCTGACGTTCTGGCCCACCACGTCATTGTCATAGCCGAACATGCGATGCGCCGCCTCGCTGAACAACAGGATGGTTCCGGCTTCATCGATGACGATCATCGCATCGGGAACAGTGGCCAATATGGTGTTCTGCAACGCCTCGGCACTGTGCAGCAGCGCCGGGTTGGCGTGTTTCTGTTGTTCGATGAATGGGCACACAGCGAATGATACTGGCACAATCGCTGGTAATTTCAACGTAATATTATGTCAGCCTTCAATGCGCCAGCAGCAAAGGCACGTTAGTCGAGGCAATCAATTCTCGCGTCACCCCGCCCAGCACGGTTTCGCGCAAGCGACTGTGACCATAGGCACCCATGACGATATAGCTGGCCGAAAGTTCCGCGGCCGCATGCAGCAGGGCCACGCTGACACGGCGGCCCTTGGCTGGCCATTCGTGCACATCAGCCGATATGCCGTGGCGCGACAGCCATTGGGCAGCCTCCCGCGCGGCCAAGCCCGGAATATCGTCGCTCACCTCCACCAGGTGCACCGCCTCGGCGCGTTTCAGCAGCGGCAGCGCCAGGCGCAGCGCGTGCGCCGCTTCGGCAGAGCCATTCCACGCCACCACCACCGGCCCGGCCAGATCGAGCCGGCCTGCCCCCTGCGGCACCATCAGCACCGGGCAGCGCATGTACATCACCACATCGCCCACGATGGCCAGCGGTTGTCGCACGCCCCGGCGCTGCCCCATCACAGGCTGGCTCAACACCACCAGATCCGCCAGCATCGCCTGATCGATCAGCGTTTCCACCACATTGCCATCCTGGCTGCGCCAGTCCCAGGCAACGCCGCTGCCCACCAGCCGGGCTTCGGTGGCAAGGCGCAGCGCCATTTGCTGATCATGGATCGTGTCGATCAGCGCCGCCATGCCGAACAGGCCGCCATAGGGATCACCAGCATAGGCTTCGACCGGCGTGACCTGCACGCAACTGAGATGCCCGCCCGTCTGTCGGGCCACATCCAGTGCCACCGCCACGCGATCGGACTGGGCATCATCATCGTGGATGTGCAGCAGGATATTTTTCATGCGACGCCAATCCGAAAGGCCGATTACCGGCCAGCCTCTATCCCGACGCCATTTTTACGCCGTCCCCCGGCCCAAGGCTTTACGCATGATTCCGGAGTGAGCCGGTTCCGAGGGGCTTTTCGCCAACCGATGAAGGGCGTAACAGGCCGATCATGACTTCGACCCTGACCCTGCGCCGCCCCGATGATTGGCATGTCCACCTGCGTGATGGCCCGATGCTGGCTGCGGTTGCCGATGCCACCGCCCGCCAGTTTGCCCGCGCCATCGTGATGCCGAATCTGAAACCGCCGGTGACGACAGCCGCTGCTGCCGCCGCCTATCGGGACCGCATCCGCGCCGCCGTTTCGCCGGGCCTGAATTTCGAACCGCTGATGACCTGCTATCTCGTCGATGGCATCGATCCGGATGAATTGGTGCGCGGCCATGCGGAAGGCATCTTCACCGCCGCCAAGCTTTATCCAGCGCACGCCACCACCAACAGCGCCCACGGTGTCACGGACGTCAAGCACATCTATCCGGCGCTGGAAGCCATGCAGCGCATCGGCATGCCGCTGCTGATCCACGGTGAAGTGACCGATCACACGGTCGACATCTTCGACCGCGAGGCCGTGTTCATCGATCGCATCCTGAAAGGCGTTGTCGCCGATTTCCCGGCGCTGAAGATCGTGTTCGAACATATCACCACCAAGGATGCGGTGGATTTCGTGCGCTCGTCCGGCCCGAACATCGCCGCCACCATCACGCCGCATCATCTCGCCATCAACCGCAACGCCATGTTCGAAGGCGGCATGCGCCCGCATTTCTATTGCCTGCCCGTCGCCAAGCGCGAACTGCACCGCCAGGCGCTGCGCCAGGCGGCGACCAGCGGCAATCCGAAATTCTTCCTTGGCACCGACAGTGCGCCGCACGCCATCGAAACCAAGGAAAGCGATTGCGGCTGTGCCGGCATCTATTGCGCGCCCTTCGCCATCGAATCCTATGCGCGCGTGTTCGAGGAAGAAGGCGCATTGGATCGCCTGGAAGGCTTTGCCAGCGAGCATGGCCCGCGTTTCTATGGCCTGCCGCTGAATCAGGATTTCATCACGCTGGAACGCACAGCCACCCCGGTGCCGGCCCGCATCCCGGCCGCCGGCACCGAAATCGTGCCCTTCCACGCCGGCGAGGTGCTGGACTGGCGCTTCGTTGCCTGAGCATCCTTACGAAGGCCGTCGCGTCGCGCTGGCCACACAGCACGGAAAGCTGCGCGCGCTGGCGCCGCCACTGGCGCGCCGACTGGGACTGATTGTTGAACCTGCCGCCATCGATACCGATGCGTTCGGCACCTTCACCGGCACCACCGCGCGCACAGGCACCGCAGCTGAAGCGGCTTTAGCCAAGGCGCGGGCCGGGATGGCCGCCGCCGGCCTTGATCTGGGCCTCGCCAGCGAAGGCAGTTTCGGCCCGCACCCGTGGCTGCCGTTCGGCGCCGGCGGGGTGGAGACACTGGCCTTCATCGACGCATCACGCGGCCTTGAACTCACCCTCTCAGCCGTCTCGCGCCGCACCAACTTCGCCCAGCATGAGGTGAACGCCGGCACTGATATCGCCGCCTTCCTCACGCGGGTCGGCTTTCCCTCCCACGCGCTGGTGGTGAAGGGGCCCGATGGCGACGTACTGGCCACCGGCGTGCAGGACATGGCCACGCTTTCGCCCTTGGCCTGGCCCGGCAACCGGCTGGAAACCGACATGCGCGCCCACATGAACCCCACCCGCATGGCCGCGATCCGCAGCCTTGCCGGCAGGCTGGCGGCGCGACTGGCCGCCCTGTGCCCGGATTGCGGCGCCCCCGGCTGGGGCCAGGTCGATCTGCTGCGCGGCCTGCCCTGCTCCTCGTGCAATCAACCGACGCAGGGTGTGATGGCCATCATCGATGGCTGCACCGTCTGCCACCACCGCGAAACCCGCCCGCGCCCCGATGGCGTGACAGCCGCCAGCCCCGCCAGCTGCGATTGGTGTAACCCTTAGCCCAGCCCCATCTGCCGCCCGGCCAGATCGAGCATGATCTCTTCCGAACCGCCACCGATGGCGTTCACCCTCACCTCGCGATAGATACGCTCGATCTTGGATCCCGTGATGTAACTGGCGCCGCCCAGCACTTGCGCGGCCTCGCGCACGACATGTTCCAGCATGCGCGTCGCCTGCACTTTCAGCATGGCATAATCCGCCGGCACGCCCGTCCCTGAACGATGCTGGTGGGCGCACAGATCCACCCAAGCCTGCGTCGCCTGAATCTGCCGGGCGCAATCAGCCAGCTTGATGCGGATGGATTGATGGGCGCCCAGTTTCTTGCCGAACGTCTCCCGGTTCTGCGCCCAATCCATCGCCTCTTTCAGCGCCACCCGCGCCATCGCACAGCAGCCATGCGCCATGCCCAGCCGTTCACTGTTGAAATTGCGCATGATGCCGATGAAGCCGCCATTTTCCGGCCCGATCATGTTTTCCGGCGGCACTTCGACATTGTCGAAATACACCGCTGCGGTATCCGAACAGCGCCAGCCCATCTTGTCGAGCCGCGTGCGGCTCACGCCAGGCCGATCCGTTTCGATCAGCATCAGCGAAATGCCCTTCATCCCCGGCCCGCCGGTGCGCACTGCCACTGTCATATAATCGGCGCGCATGCCGGTGGTGATGAACATCTTCTGCCCGTTCACCACATATTTGTTGCCCACTTTCTCGGCGCGGGTCTTCAGTTGCGCCACGTCCGATCCGCCGGAAGGCTCGGTGATGGCCAGGCTGATCAATTTCTCGCCGGCCAGCACGGCGGGCGCGATGCGGCGCTTCATTTCGTCCGAACCCAGCGCAAGGATCGGCGGCAGGCCGATCCCGTGCGTCATCAGACTGGCGCCCAGCCCGCCAGCGCCGGCCGCAGACATTTCTTCCGTCTGCGTCAACCCGTGGAAAACATCGAAGCCTTCGCTATGCCCGCCATATTCTTCCGGATAGTTCAGGCCCAATATGCCAGCCTGCGCCGCCTTCTTGTGCAGCTCGCGCGGCAGTTCGCCATCGGCTTCCCACTTGTCGATGTTGGGCAGCACTTCGGCTGTCATGAACTTGCGCACCGATTGCGCCACGGCCTCGTGGGTTTCATCATAGAACGGCGAGCGTGCGCGCCATTCATCAAAGCTGATAGTCATGTCTGCTTCCTCACTGTTCAGGCCAGTGTGCCCTTGCTAGCCTGCACAATCTGCCTTGGGAAAACGACAGGACAAAAATGAAGATCGCTCTGCTTGCTGCCTGCCTGCTGGCCTCGACTGCCACCATTGCCGCCACCCCGTTCGAAGCGGCCGATATCTACCGCATCAGCATGACCGACGATGTGGAAGTCAGCCCCGATGGCGCGCACGTGCTGTTCACCCGGATGCAGTTCGATATCCAGACCGACCGCCGGATCACCGAATGGTGGCTGGCCACCGTGGGCAAGTCCGACCTCGACAAGCGCCTGCTGATCGGCGGCGCGGCCAATGCCGGCGGCGCGGTGTGGGCGCCGGATGGCCAGCGCATCGCCTATGTCGCGCCATGGCTGGGCAAGCCGCAGATCTGGGTGATGGCTGTGGCCGATGGCATCGGCAAGCCCGTCACCAGCGGCAGCGTCGCGCCGGGCAATCTGGAATGGAGCCCGGACGGCACCCGCATCGCCTTCACCGCGCGGGTGGAAGTGCCAATGCCGAAAGTGCCCGGCATGCCGGAAAAGCCGGCCGGCGCGACCTGGGCACCTGATGCGCGGGTGATCGACGACTTTCGCTACCGCACCAACGAAGGCGGCTACATCAAGGCCGGCGCCGATCAATTGTTCGTGGTGGCAGCCAGCGGCGGCACCCCCACGCAGCTCACCATGGGTGAGCCTGACCAGATCGAAGGCGGCGCGCACTGGGCACCCGATGGCCAGAGCCTGATCTATGCCGCTGCCGTGCGCCCCGGCAATGACCGCATCGCTGGCGAAAGCGACCTGTATCGAATCGCGGCGAGCGGCGGCACGCCCGAACGCCTGACCAGCATCGACGGCGGCGAGCAGGACGCGCGCCTGTCGCCCGACGGCCAGTGGCTGGCCTGGATCGGGCAGCCGAAAACCACGAAATTCTATGCCCAGCCCGGCCTGTGGCTGCGCAAGCTCAGCGGCGGCGAGCCCGTGCATGTCACCGCCGCCCTCGACCGGCCGGTGGGCGGCTTCGAATGGGCGAAGGACGGCAAGTCGCTTCACGTGTTCTACGGCGATGTTGGCCTTACCAAGGTGGCCAGCGTGCCCGTCAACGGCGGCACGGCGAAAACCATCGTTCCGGCCATCGGCGGCACCCGCCTCTACCTGCCCTCCTCCGGCGGCGACTGGAGCATGGGCGGCGACGTCCACGCCTTCACCACCTTGGAGGCTGATCGCCCGGCCGCGCTGGGCGTGATGAAGGCCGGCAAACTGATCGGCAAGATCGATTTCAATGAGAATTGGCGCGCCGAAAAGACCATTGGCGCCATGGAACGCCTCACCTGGAAAGCCCCCGATGGCCTGAGCATCGAAGGCTGGCTGCAATATCCGCCCAATTTCGATCCCGCCAAGAAATACCCTGTCGCGCTGGAAATCCACGGCGGGCCGAACGGCGATTACGGCCCCTATTTCTCCGTCACCCACCAGCTTTACGCCGCTGCCGGCTATGTCGTGCTGTGGTCCAATCCACGCGGTTCAACGGGTTATGGCGAAAAGTTCGCCAACGGCATCACGCCCGAATATGGCGGCGAGTATCCCGGCCCCGATCACGATGATCTGATGGCCGGGGTGGACGAAGTGCTGAAACGTCCGTGGGCCGATGCGAAGAACCAGTTCATCGGCGGCGGTTCCGGCGGCGGCGTGCTCACCACCTTTGCCATCGGCAAGACCGATCGTTTCAACGCCGCCGCCGCGCTGCGGCCCGTCACCGACTGGTCGATCCAGGCGCTGACCAGCGATATCAGCGCCGTCACGCTTTCCAACTGGGTGGTCGGCAACCCGTGGGACAATCGTGATCTCTACTGGCGCCGCTCCACCTTCAGCCTCGTCGGCAAGGTGAAAACCCCCACATTACTGATCACCGGGGAAGCCGATTACCGCACGCCCATCGCCCAGACCGAGGCCTATTATCAGGCCCTGCAGGTGCGCGGCGTGCCCGCGATGATGGTGCGCCTGCCCGAAGCCAACCACGGCATGGGCCGGCCTTCGCAATGGCTGCAATCAAACCTGGCGGTGATCGACTGGTACAACCGCTATCTGAAGAAATGAGGCCCTTGATGAAGCCTGCCCTGTTCGCGCTGCTGCTGGCCACTGCCGCGCCTTCTTTGGCCGATGAAGTGCTGTGGGACAGTTACGGC